>NZ_AWXA01000024.1:0-24871 GCF_000478965.1 Megasphaera vaginalis (ex Srinivasan et al. 2021) | reverse complement strand
AAAAATAATAAAACACTTTAATTTATGAATAGGCCTTAAACTATCTAGCCCATAATCATAGCTACATCTAAACTGAAAATACGTTTTAAATACCTTGCATTTGATAAATAGTCACTATCTGTATGCTCTTTGTTAATTGTATAACTTTTCACAACATAAATCAATACCTTAATGAGGGCATTACTTATCCTTTGTAAGATTGTGTTATCGGATTTAAATCTTCTGAAAGTACTGTTTTCTTAAATCAATTTGCAAAAATTTTCTACGTAATTAATATAAGAACACTCATAATTCTTTCAACTTTCTCCATTTAATTCACCAAACAATACTGATCTATAAAAACAATGATATTCTTAAATCTGATTACTCATTAATAAATTTATTGTCAAAGGGATCCATGACACTAACTATTGAGACTTCTTCAGGTTCCATATTTTGCAATTAATACCAAAATAATTACACTCACTCTACATCACCAACGAGTAATCACCTCATGTAACAACTACTTCTCCATCTTCCTTTTAAATATCTAATCAAACTATTCACCCGTCCTCCCTTCATTCAAACTCATTTCAAAACTAGGTTCTTATTCAAACGGAAAAACTTTTCTCTTCTTCTGATGGGCCAGAATATCAAGAGTGGCCCCACAAAAACAACATTTCAAAATATCCATTTCCTAATTATCTTTCATGCAACAAAATTAATCAAATACCATACTCAAATGATTGTTCCGTTCGGACGACTGCTTCAACAAGTTCTATTTAGAACATAAATGAACAGACACCGAATTTTTTTGCATATCATCCGTTATTTCCAGAAAATTTTTGATGATGTGGCCCGTAATGCCCCAAATAACATATTCATTATACTTACAGTAATAGACATCATATGTCCTTCGGCGTTTCCACGAATTACGATCGCCTGCATAAGGAATATCAGCCGGAAAACCGGGTACGGGCCGTGTCGCCAATTCAATTTTGGCAGTTTCCATTCGTTCTTCACGAAACCAATTCAACGGAACTGTGAAGAGATGATCAATTTCAGCGCTTTTCTTAACTGTCGGCACTCGCTCTAAAAAGCCGAGATGAGGCCAGATCGTAACTCCGACGGGAGACTCCAGATAGTCCAGAGGACCGAAATATGCGATTTCCTCTGCCGCCATTTCCAATTCTTCCCTGGTTTCGCGCAAAGCCGCCTCTTTTGACGACGAATCATCAGCTTCGATTACTCCACCGGGAAAACAGATATCGCCCGGTTGCCACTGCAGATCATAACTGCGCACCTCAAATAACAGAGACGGAACCCCTTTATCCATAACCAACGGGACCAGAACCGCACAGGCTCTGTTGTTCAGGCAAGGTGATTGGATGACGTCTCTGCTCGCCCATCTTTGACGTAAGACTTCAAGTTCTCTAATCAAGCTATCCTCTCCCGGCACGTTTTTAAAAGAAGGATGCCGGCGGCATCCCTCTTTTTATTTTATAACGATATTAATGATTTTCTTGGGAACGACAATGAATTTCACTACGTTTTTATTGCCGATAAATTCCTGCACGCGCGGCATAGCCAATACCTTTTCCTTCAGTATGTCCGGACCGATATCCGGCGTTACCGTAATTCGTTCGCGGACTTTGCCGTTAATCTGGATCGGCAGTTCAATACTGTTGACGACCAAAGCCGCCTCATCCACTTGCGGCCAGGTTTGCGCATGAATGCTTCCCGCCCCACCGATCAGGTGCCATAATTCTTCAGCGATATGCGGTGTAAACGGCGCCAGCAGCTTCAACAAATTGGTGTTTACCTCTGCGGCTACATCGTGATGAATATCGGTATGTTCATTACTGTAGGCATACATGGCGTTAACCAACTCCATAATTGCACTGACAGCCGTATTCAACGCATATGTACCGTTCTGCCCCTGTACATCGGCACTCACCTTGGCAATAGATGCATGCTCTTTCAAGCGTAACTCCCGCTCCGCTTCCGTATAATCCCGCCGGCCCACATCGCCGCTCTTTGCCAAGGCGGCAAACTGATGCGCAATGCGCCAAACGCGATTCAGAAAACGATAAGAACCTTCAACGCCCTGATCGGACCATTCCAGATCACGTTCCGGAGGGGCCGCAAAAAGGATGAAAAGACGCGCCGTATCAGCGCCGTATTTTTCCAGTATCTCTTCCGGAGAAACGACGTTCCCCTTCGATTTGGACATCTTGCTGCCGTCTTTCAGCACCATGCCCTGCGTCAGCAATCGCTCAAAAGGTTCAACAGCTTCTGCAAACCCTTCATCATGAAATACCTTCATCAAAAAGCGGGAATACAGCAAATGCAGAATCGCATGCTCAATACCGCCGATATATTGATCGACATTCATCCAATGATTGGCTTTCTGCGGATCCCAGGGCTTCGCTGTATTGCGTGCATCGGTGTAACGAAGATAATACCATGACGAACAGACGAACGTATCCATCGTATCCGTTTCGCGAACAGCGGGACCGCCACATTTCGGACAAGTGCAATGGATGAACTTTTCGCTCGTTGCCAATGGAGAAACGGCACCTGCCGTAAACTGGACGTCTTCCGGAAGTTCTACGGGAAGCTGTTCTTCCGGCACCAACTGTTCACCGCACTTTTCACAATAAATGACGGGAATGGGAGCACCCCAATATCGCTGACGGGAGATAAGCCAATCCCGTAAACGGAAATTAACGGTCCCTTTGCCGCAGTGATGTTCTTCCAGCCATTTTGTAATGGCCTTCTGCCCTTCTTCGATCGTCAGGCCGTTAAATTCTCCCGAATTCATCAATACGCCTTCGCCGGTAAATGCCGTGTCGCCGTTACCGCTGAAATCGTAGTTACCTTCAGGATCGTCGATGACATAATGAATAGGAATGCCATATTTTTTGCAGAACTCGTAATCGCGCTGATCATGACCGGCAACGCCCATGACGGCGCCAGTACCGTAATCAGCCAAAACGTAATTGGCAATCCAGATCGGCACCTGTTCGTTATTCAGCGGGTTAACGGCGTAAGCACCGGTAAACATGCCGACTTTTTCCGCTTCATTAGACGTCCGTTCCAGATCGCTCTGATTTTTCATCTGCCCAATAAATGTTCGCAACGCCTGTTCATTGGGCTTGCCTTTGATCAACCGTTCGACAAAGGGATGCTCCGGAGCCAAAACGACGAAAGTCGAACCGAAAACCGTGTCGATACGGGTCGAAAACATTTCCACCTTTTCCCCGATTTCCGGGATATCAAAGAAAAAATTAGCGCCTTCGCTGCGGCCGATCCAGTTACGCTGCATGACCTTGACGCGGTCGGGCCAACCTTCCAACAAGTTCAAGTCGGCCAAAAGGCGATCGGCATAATCCGTAATTTTAAAGAACCATTGTTTCAGATCTTTTTTAACGACATCGTGATCACAACGCCAGCATTTCCCGTCGATAACCTGTTCGTTGGCCAATACCGTGTTGCATGACTCGCACCAGTTTACTTTCGCTTCCTTGCGGTAAGCCAATCCTTTTTTATAAAGAAGTTCAAAAATCCACTGTGTCCATTTATAGTACTCTTTATGGCATGTCGCCACTTCACGCTCCCAGTCATACGAAAGGCCGAGCGCCTTCTGCTGCCGTTCCATATTCGCAATATTGCTGTAGGTCCATTCTTTAGGCGGAATATTCCGTTTAATAGCCGCATTTTCCGCCGGCATACCGAAGGCATCAAATCCCATGGGATGAAGGACATTAAATCCGTTCATACGACGATAACGGGCAATGACATCACCGATCGTATAGTTGCGCACATGACCCATATGAAGATTTCCGGAGGGATAAGGAAACATTTCCAATACATAGTACGGCGGTTTGCCGTTGTCGTCAGGACAGCAGTCACTATGATTTTCCTGCCATATTTTCTGCCATTTCGTTTCTATTTCCTGGGGAATGTACTTTTCCATTTATCTTTTTGCCTCCTATTGTACTGCCGCTTTATGCCGTAAATGCAACGTTATTGGTACTATTATAGTGTTCCCGCTGTCTCAAGTCAATTCATGTTTTGCAAATCCTTGCCAAAAGCCGTTATCTTCAAATCCCTTGCGCCAAAAGGCGACACCGCCGAGACCTTCACGAACTGCCAAGTTCCGTTTCGCCGCCAGCGTTTTGTCATCTTCGAACCAGATTTTTACGGTTCCCGTAACCAGTGGCAATTCCAAGTAATTGAGCTGCAGTCTTTCATCCCAAGTGAGGTAAGCGGCATATTTTTCCGCGAGTTTTTTGCTGTCCGCCAAGGTCAAGGTCCGAACAAACAGTTTCCGTTCCTTTCTTGTACCGACGTTAGGAGCAATCATCGCATTTCCGGGGCGATCGCGTTTTGCTTCAGCCACTGTTTTCGGCCATTTGTCTAAAGCGTCGGGCAAATTTTCATTTGCATCCGTTTCATACCAAATCCTCATGTAGAGCGGAATACCGAGGATAATTTTTTCCGCCGGCACCAATGCTTTCAACGTTTCCACGCTGTGAACGACCCACGGATACGATGCAACGGGACCGGCCGTCGAACTGGTCCTGCCGACCTGATCGTAGGCCATGAGAACGACATAGTCCAGATACGGCGCCAACGCCTGTCGGTCATAAACGAGCGACCATTCTTTGCTGTCCGACAGCGGGGTTATATCCATGGAAACGTTCAGTCCCCAACCATGACAGGCGGCGGCGAGCTTCGCTACAAACGCGGTCAGCCGATCACGGTCTTCATACCGGATATTTTCAAAATCCAGATTGTAGCCGTGAAACCCGTACAGCACCGCATAGCCGACCAATTCTTTAATCACTTTCTCCTGCAAGCGCGGATCAGCAAGAATGTTATGCGTCACATCCGGATCAAACCCGTTGTCGACAAGCGGCCACAACGCATACCCCTTCTCGCTGTATTTCCCGTCCACCCGATCCATCTCGTTGCTTCTCAACGAGATGCCGGCCGCAGTCATGCGAAATGCGCACGGCGAAATAACCGGCTGCGTCACATCCAGGCGCTGCACCGTATCGTTCTCCGCCATCGCCGGGTCCCAGAAAAGCACCGTGTGCAACACACTCTGTCCCGCTTTGCCGAAAGCAGGCGGCTGTTGCCGTTTCAAAACCGGTGCAACGCGCCCCCGCTCGGGAAAAGCCAATAGGCGTTTTTCATTCCCTTCCAACGCGTAACTGATCCCAAGAGGGCCGAGCAAATGACGAATATCCACGGCATACCCGTTCCGAATCTCTTTGCCCGGCAGCATCAAATCCACATTGCGATCGCTTTCCGTCATGTCTGTCGGCGCCGTCTCTGCCGGTAAAATCATCCGATACACACCTTGTTTATCCGTTGTCTGGTACAACCCGTATTGTTCCAGCGCGCGACCGGAAACAAGCCAGCGCCCGTCATCTTCGGTGATCTTCAACTCGTTGGCAAGGGCGTCGGAAGGCGGCGCCTCGAGGACGGGTACGGCAAAAGCGGCAGCCTCTTTTATCGTCCCTTCCCGTTGCGCCGAAAGCACCGTTTTTTTTGCCGCCGTCGAAGAAAGAACCGGTTCATTCCCTGCCGCTGCAACGTAAGAAAAGGCAGACAAACTGATCAGCAACAATGCCGCAACCCGCTGTATATGTATCATATTTACCATTATTTACTCTCCGTTCCGCACAAAATTACTGAAAAATCCGAATATACATAGTATAATGACTACTGTAAACGATACACAGTAAACCTGTTCACCATTATATCACAGTAAGGAGTCTGTTCCATGCATCAATACTTATTTTTTATCGGTTCCTTTCCGATCCGTGCCTACGGCCTGCTTTTTCTGTCCGGTATCGTCGCAGCCGGCATGACGGCGTATTATATCATGAAACGGGACGGCCGCGGCTGGCATGTCCATATCTTTGATTTCACCATGTACTGCGGTCTGTCCGGCATCGTCGGCGGCCGTTTGTGGGATGTATTTTTCTTCGACTGGCCTTACTATCATAACCATTTAAGTGAAATTCCTTTCGTCTGGCAAGGCGGCATGGCCATCCAAGGGGGGCTGATCTTCGGTGCCGTTGCCGGCATACTCTACACGCGCTTCCATCAAATCGACACCTGGGCTTTCGGCGACCTGTTGGCACCGGCCATCATCCTCGGGCAGTCAATCGGGCGCATGGCCAATCTGATGAACGGTGACGCCTTCGGTCATCCCACGGGCAGCGGCTTCGGCATCATCTATCCCGATACGACATTGGCCTATCGCACCTATGGAAATCAACCGCTGTGGCCTGCTGAAGTATGGGAAGGGCAAATTGATATTCTGATTTTTGTCATCCTTCTTTTTTTCAGTTCCTTCCGCCATAAAAAAGGACAGGTCTTTAGTCTCTATGTCATGCTTTATGCCGTCGAACGATTCTTTCTGGAGTACTTGCGCGGCGACTACAACGCACTCCTCTGGGGCTTTAAATCGGCGCAATGGACCAGCATCGTCGCCTTCGCCGCGGCAGCCGCCGTTTTTACGGCTCTCCAGTTTTTCGGAACCTATGACACGAACGATCTCGTCAACAACGACAAACACTGCAAATAAACAGCAACAGCGACGGCCTCGCGCGATGTGAGGCCGTCGTTGTTATTTGACCGTGCCGGCTGCAACGGCATCAATCCTTGCGTATAAGAAGAGCAATACCTTCTTCTTTATACTTTTTATATATCCGCTTGATGAATTGATGCCGCAAGGTAGCTTCGTCAACGATATTGCGTATCCGCAAAACGACAAGAAAGGAAATACCGTATTCCCCTAAATCGGTAAACCGTATTTTCGGCTGGAATCCGGTCACGCCGTATTCACTGTGATGCAAAACATCTTGCGCCACCTCTAGCGTCACCTGTTCCACGTGTTGCAGATCACTGCCGTATACGATTTTCAAAGGAATCGTAATCGTACATTCTGCCAACGGCTGTTCATAGTTTATCAAGGCTGAAGCGGCAATCGTTTTATTCGGTACAATGACCATATTGCCAGTCGGCGTTCGTATCGTCGTATTGCGCCAGTTCAAATCGACAACGCGTCCTTCTTCATGGGTTGCCAACCGAATGTAATCGCCAATACGGATCTGCTTTGACATCAACATCGTAATACCAGAAAATAAATTTGACAAGGTATCCTGCAACGCCAGTGCCGACGCCAGACCGCCGACGCCGAAAGCCGTCAGCAGTGGCGAAATAGAGATGTCATACGAATCGAGAACTATCAACGCACCTATGCTATACACGACACAATTGATGGCAGTCGTCAAAATGGACGTCGCCGCATACTGTTTGGAACTGCGATCCAGTTTGTAATTAAGGTATGCAGAAATAACATGTGCAATCAGGATAGTTACGGTAACGGTCAACACCGTATGAAACAATCCATCCAGAAAAGCCTGCACAAAATCGGGAACGGTTAAACTCCATTTGGCAATTTTAATACCGATAAGTATGCCAACACAGGTAGGAATGGCACGAAATATTTGTCGCAGGCAATCTTCCGAAATATGCCGGCTCTTACTCAGAAAAACGATCAAAATACGAAAAACATATTGCAATACCACAATACCTACAGACAGGCAAATAAGAAATGCTAATAAATGTATATGCGGTCCTCCATGGAGGATCTCTTGTTCAAGAGAATCAAAAAAAGCTGGCATATGCCGTTCAGTCCTTCCGCAAACTATAGTCCACAACGATCCAAAATAAACAGCAACATACGTACGCAGTCCCCATCACAGCAATGTGAAATAAAAAAGATCATCAATACATCTTCAAACCCAGGACGGAACCAGTCGATTCCCCCATAGACGCAACGACGGATACCCACGACGGCGATATTGTGCTGAATACTCCTTATCATAGCACAAATCTCTGTATATACAAGAATCTTCTCCAATAGCCGCAAAAACCCGCTTCGACAATATCATCCGGAAACGTGCGGAACTGTTTACAAAAAAATAAAAGCACAGGAAAGAAACAACGCCTCTTTCCTGTGCTTTTATGCTATCTGGCCGGCTTATTGACGGTCCCGTTCAATGGCTTCCTTTAACGTATGCCAAGCCAAAACGGCACACTTCACACGAGCCGGCATATTGGAAATATTTTTTAACGCAATGGCATCTTCCAGATCTTCCAATTCATCATCATCCGTAACTTCCCGTTTGATCATGTCAAGGAACAAATTGGTCAACCGCAGCGCTTCTTCCACCGTTTTCCCCTTAATAACATCGATCATCATATCTGCCGAAGCCTGGCTGATGGCACAGCCGTGACCGGTATAAGCCGCATCTTTCACAATGCCGTCTTGAATATCGGCGCGCAGCGTAATATCATCGCCGCAACTGGGATTATGACCGTGTTCCTGTAAGGTGAATTTTTCCAGTTCTCTCTTATTTTCCTGACTTTGGTTATGCTCCAAAATAATATCAGAATATAACTGATCCATTTCCATCACATTGCCACCCCTTAATCTTTAAAACCCATCTGTTTGCGGATAAGCGGTAATTTATCGAGGAAGTATTCGACCTCTTCCATGGTGTTATAAATGTAGAAGCTGACGCGATTGGAAGCTTCAGCATGGATATGTGCGCCATAGGGCTGTGCGCAATGATGGCCTGAGCGGATAGCAATACCGTAGCTGTCAAGAATGGTAGCTGCATCGTGAGGATGAACACCGTCGATCGTGAAGGAAATGACACCCGTCTTTTCAGCCGGATCGGTACTGCCGATGATATGAATGTAGGGCAGCTTTTTCATCCCGGCGAGACAGGCAGCCGTCAATTCGTGTTCGTGCGCTTCAATGGCATCAAAGCCGATACCTTCCAGATAATCAATCGCCGCATGCATGGCTGCCGCGCCTTCGACGTTTTCCGTACCGGCCTCGAACTTGAACGGCAAGACATTGAACGTCGTCGTCTGTTCCTGCACGTACTCGATCATATCTCCGCCCAAGAGAAAGGGTTCCATATCATTGAGAAGGTCCCGTTTACCGTATAAAACGCCGGTTCCCGCCGAAGCACACATCTTATGCCCGGAGAAGACGAAGAAATCGCAATCCCACGCCTGAACATCACATTTCATATGAGGCACGGCCTGCGCACCGTCAAGGACGGCAACGGCGCCGACAGCGTGCGCCGCGTCGATGATCTTCTTCACAGGGCGCTTCATGCCGAGAACGTTGCTGACCGCCGCAAAGGCGACGATCTTCGTTCTATCGTCAATTTTAGCGAAATCCTCATCGGTAAAATGCCCTTCGTCATCAAGGTACATATACACCAATTCGGCGCCGGTTACCCGGGCAACGCGCTGCCACGTAACCAAGTTGGCGTGATGTTCCGAAATGGGAATAACGATCTTATCGCCTTTTTGCAAATGCGTTTCGGCATAACTTCTGGCAATGAGATTCAACGCTTCCGTTGCATTGCGGACAAAGATGACCTCTTCGCTGTGCGCGGCATGAATAAACTTCCGCACCGCTTCTCTGGCATCATCATAAATTTGGGATGCTTCTACACTGAGAATATGCGCGCCGCGATGGGGGTTCCCGTTATGTTTCTCCAACAAATCGACAATAGCCTGAATGACCTGCTTCGGCTTTTGCGTCGTCGCGGCGTTGTCGAAATAAACGATCTGATGACCGTTGTGAACTTTAGTCAAGATGGGGAAATCTTTTCGTACATTTATCATTGCAATCACCTTTCTGACGACAAAATTCCATTTTATCTCTGACAGCCTGCAAGACTTTGTTTTCCATATCCGTATCGCCGAGGCTGTCAATGACAGGACGAATATTGGATTCGACAATAATCAGTTGCGCGCCTTCACGATTGAATCCGCGGCTCATCAAATAATAGAGCATATCCTTATCGATCTGTCCGGCACTGGAAGCGTGATCACCGACGACATCATCTTCTTTGCACAACAGCAGCGGCAAAGAAATGGAATGCACGTCGGGGCTCAGCAGCAGACAGATATCCGATTCGGAGCCGGCAGCCTTCTTACAGCCCCGGAGGAAATCAATGGTGCCGCGAAAATACTTCTTCGCCGTATCCATCAGCGCTCCCGTCGTCAGAATATCGGTCTTGGTCTTTTCCCCTTCCTGCGGTACCCAATAGGAAAAATCCAAAATCTGATCCCGACTGCCGAGATACATGGCCTTACTTGAGAAAACGCCTTCTCGCTGCGTCAAATCGGTCTTATAATAAACGATCGCCGCCTTACTGCCTACTTCGGCGCTAACATAATCGATGGAACTGTTTTTGCCGCTTCTGGCATAACGATGTTCCACATGACGCACCTGCTCGCCATGAAGCTGAACCTTGCAGATTTTGACGGCAGCCGCTTCTGCAGCATCTACATATTCCAACAAGTTGACGGAGCCGTTTTCCGCATCGCCGTCAAAGGTCAGATAAACTTCAAGTTTACTGTTTTCCGGCGCGGAAATCTTGAGCTGCCCGACAATCTGCGGTAATTCCTGACTGAGCGAATAGGTCAGCCAGACCTTTCCTGCGCCTCCCGCTTTTCCCGTGATCGCACAGCCCGTCATGCTTTGCCCGACGGCTTCCTGTAGCGAGTCCGCTCCGGCTCCGGTAAAATCGCCGAGAGGCAATTTACCGTCACCTTCATAAAACGTGACGGACACGTCCCCTTCATGCCGTTCCTGAATGGTAATTTTCTGTCTTCCCGTCGCTTTCAGCTGCGGCAGTTCCAGGTGATTAACTTTCATCCAGCGGAAGGTGGGACGAGGGAGTTCATTATATTTTTCTGTAATCATTTCTCATCGCCATCCTCTCACAGAGAACTTTTCAGTTCCAAATTAATTAAATTATTCATTTCCACGGCATATTCCAACGGCAACGCTTTGGAAACGGGTTCAACGAAGCCGCGTACCAACATGGCCCGCGCTTCGTCTTCGCTCAGGCCGCGGCTCATGAGATAATAAATCGCTTCGTCGGAAATACGCCCGATCTTTGCTTCATGTCCTAAATCAATATTGTCGTTCTTGACGACGATTGCCGGTATCGTATCGGATTGAGATATTTCGTCAAGCATCAGCGACTCGCAGCTGACATTCGCTTTCGATCCCGCCGCCTTTTCATTGATGACGACGCTGCCACGATAGATACAGGTGCCGCCGTCTTTGGAAATGGACTTGGAATCGATATTGCTCGTCGTATTCGGCGCATTGTGTACAACCTTGGATCCCGTATCGAGGTATTGCCCTTTACCGGCAAAGGTCACGCCTGTAAATTCGCAATGCGCCCCTTCACCTTGAAGGATACTCATCGGGTAAAGACAGGACGTGTGCGAGCCGAACGATCCGGTTACCCAATTGATGGTACCGTTCTTGCCGACAATCGCCCGTTTCGTGTTGAGATTATACATATTTTTGGACCAGTTTTCGATCGTTGAATAAGTCAGCGTCGCATCATCGCCGATAAAGAGCTCGACGCACCCGGCATGCAGATTGGCAACGTTGTATTTAGGCGCCGAACAGCCTTCGATAAAATGAACTTTCGCCCCTTTTTCCACAATAATCAGCGTATGCTCAAACTGACCGGCGCCCGGCGCATTAAGGCGGAAATAACTTTGCAGCGGAATCGAAACATCGACGCCGGCAGGAACGTAAACGAAGGAGCCTCCCGACCAAACGGCACCGTGCAGCGCGGCAAACTTATGATCCGTAGGCGGCACGAGCTTCATAAAATGCTTGCGGACAACCGCTTCATGCTCCTTCAACGCCGTATCAAAATCGGTATAAATAACGCCTTGTTGAACCAGCTCATCTTGGATACTGTGATAAACGACTTCCGAATCATACTGCGCGCCGACACCGGCCAGCGATGTCTTCTCCGCTTCCGGAACACCGAGACGATCAAAGGTATCTTTAATATCATCGGGGACTTCATTCCAATCCGCCTTCATCTGGGCTTTCGGCCGCACATAAGTAACGATATTATCCATTTCCAATTCGCTGATATCGGGTCCCCAAGTCGGATAATCAATTTTATAGAACAACTCCAGCGACTTCATACGAAAATCGAGCATCCATTGCGGTTCCCGTTTCTGCTCCGAAATCTCCCGCACAATCGCCGGCGTCAATCCGGCATCCGTTTTAAAATCGTATTTAAAATCTTTTTTAAAGTTATACATATTGCCGAATTCGGAAAGCGAACTGATCTTGGAATTGATCTCGTTCATCTTTTCGGCAACTTTTTTTTCTTCTGCCATAGAGACCTCCCCCTATTTTATCTGTTCTTTATAAACATCATAGCCGTTGGCTTCAATGTCATCGATCAGAGAGGCATCGCCGGTCTTGATGATACGACCGTCGATCAACACATGAACGAAGTCAGGCCGCAGCTTCTGAAGAATTTCACTGTGATGGGTGATAACGAGAATCGAATTATTTTCATTATGGTAAGCGGCAACCGTTTCAGACACGATGCGAACGGCATCGACATCAAGGCCGGAATCGATTTCATCTAGCATCGTCAGTTTCGGTTCGAGCATACACATCTGAAGGATTTCCGTCTTCTTCCGTTCACCGCCGGAAAAGCCGTCATTGACATAACGTTCGCCATAGGAGCGCTGCATGGCGAGCTTTTCCATTTGCTGATGCATTTTTTTCCGAAACGGCATGATCCGCTGCGTCTCACCGGTTACCGTGCTTTTAGCATTGCGCAGGAAGTTTTCGACGGTAATTCCCTGTACGGCAATAGGCTGCTGAAAAGCCATGAAAATGCCTGCCTTGGCACGTTCGTTTACCGGCATATCCGTAATTTCTTTTCCTTCAAAGAAAATGCGGCCTGCCGTCACCTTGTAGCTGGGGTTGCCCATAATCGCATGAAATAACGTCGATTTGCCGGCGCCGTTGGATCCCATAATGACATGTGTCTCTCCCTTGTTGATAACCAGGTCGAGACCCTTGAGAATTTCCTTGCCTTCCACAGCAACCTTCAGGCCTTCTACTCTTACTAATTCACTCATGTTCTTATCACTCCCAAATAGATGATATTGATTTATACCTACTTATTTTAAAATCCATCCAAATTTACTACCCTTAGATTACTCCATGCGATTATTAAAGTCAACCTTTTTGGTGCATTTTGACCTTTCTATTTTGTAGCCGAAAAAAACGTTCACTCTTTCTTTCGCAAGGCCTTTTTCTTCCATCTGTTCATGCGGATCTGCATGGCCAACGTAAAGACGGCAAGCACCAGAATAACCAGCAATTCCGTCTGCAATCCGTCACGCCAGATAGCGTAAAGCAGATAAACGAAGACGATGATCCAAAGAAACGCCTTAAGCTTCCGCACGATCTTCCCCCGCTTCCGCTGCCGATTCTTCACGCCGCTTTTTCATGGCCAAAACGGCTTGAATATACATGGCGCACTCAATCCTCTTTTTCTGGATCGCGCAGCTCAATTCATACGGCCGAGTAATGCCGCCGCCATATTTGATATTGTTGGCATGACAACCGCCGCTGCAAAAAAACTTGGCCCAACAGTTGCGGCATTCCGGTTTATTCAGAACATGCATATCCCGAAAGATCAGCGGCAACTCAACATCGGTAATGCCGTCGTCAACATTACCGATAACGTATTCCTCCTGCCCTACAAACTGATGACACGGATAAATGCGTCCGTCCGGAACGACACACATATATTCATGACCGGCGCCGCAACCGCGCAGCCGTTTGGCTATACAGGGACCGCGGTACAGATCCATGATAAAATGGTAATAAATAAACGGATGCCCCGTCGCGTATCGCTGCAGGTAGAGATCGGTCAAGTGATCATATTCGTCAAAAATCCGCGGCAAGTCGGCTGTCTCAATGGCATATGACAAATCATCGCCGACGACAGGCTCCATAGAAAGCCCTTCAAAACCCAGATCGGCCATGTGCTTTACATCATTCGTAAAATCAAGATTATACTTCGTATAAGTTCCGCGTACATAATATTCTTCGCCGTTCCGTTTCTTGACCGCATCCAACTGATGTTCCATACAGGGCGTATACGAATCACCGCCGCCGGCATTAGGCCGCATCCGATTATGAATATCGGGCCGCCCGTCCAAACTGAGAATCAAGCTGATATGATTATCCGTCAAATAGCTGATTTTTTCCGCGTCAAGGAGCATGCCGTTCGTCGTCAGCGAGAGTTTGAAGATGCGATCATGAATTTTTTCCTGCTCACGGATATAGGCAATCGTCTTTTTTACGACATCAAAATTCAGTAGCGGCTCGCCGCCGAAGAAATCGATTTCGCAATGCTGCCGCTTGCCTTCCGTACTTCTGATGAGCAGATCGACAGCCTTTCTGGCTACATCAAAACTCATCAATTCCCGTTTATGCGTATCGTAATCGCCTTGTGAAGCAAAGCAATACCGGCAACGCAAGTTACAGTCATGGGCAATATTCAGGCAAAGTGATTTGACTACGGGCTCTTCGTCAGCAACGACCGCAAAGCTTTCACACATCGGCGCAAAGAGCATTTCTTTCGCAATAAGCTCATCCAGTTCAGCCAGCGATTCCGTCAATTCCTGCTGCCCGTACAAGCCGGATAAAGCCGCAAACACGGCATCCTTATTCGTACCGTCATAATGATCGAGAATATCGTACGTTATTTTATCAATGACGTTAATAATGCCGCTGTTAACGTCAAGCAGCATATGTACACCGTTTTGTATATATTTATGAATCATCGGTCTTATTTTTTCACTCATTATTTCCTCCACATAAAAAGAATACCCTTTACCTCTCGGTAAAGGGTGTCCCCTTAAAAACGAACTTATTTGGTGCAAACCTGATTGCCTACCGTACAGGATGTCTTGCAAGCAGATTGACACGAGGTCTGGCATTCGCTGCAGCCGGCGTATTGGGCCGTCTTCTGAATCGATTCCGTGTTAATCGTAATGATATGCTTTGCCATCTATATTCACCTCACTATTGAAATCGCATTCATTGTATCACATTTTTATTTTTTCTACAATATATCAGAGCAGGCGAAACCCTTTAAAAAGAAAATTCTTTCCCATGGATACGACAATGGAATGTTCCTGAAAAATGTCGCTTGTATCAAAAAAGATATCAAATCCTTTTCCGTATGTCACATATACGGAATTGATCCTGCTCAAATAGGACCGCACCTGTTCCGGCGTAATTTCATCTTCCCATTCGCAACGCCATTTCTCATTCTTAAATTTGGCGATCAACGGCGCATGAGCCATGACACGTGAGCGATGGGCCAGGATCCAGTCCCAGATTTCCTGCCCGTAACGGCAGGCCTCTTCCTCTTTACCTTTTCCCAAGCCTTCAAGGGTGAATAAGACAGGTTTATTTTCAAACATGATTTCATCAAGATAACTGCCTTTTACGTATTCCAAATTCATGAGCGGACCTCCCCTATTTGCATGGCCGTTTTACCGGCAACGTTATCTTACCGTATGGGCAAATCGTTTGTCAATAAAACTATTTTATTTCAGCGCTTTTCTTTTCCGGGGCAGAGATCGCTTTGGAAACATTCTTCGCAAAGGGGCGTTCGCGCTTTACAGATACGTCGACCATGCCAGATCAGCCAGTGATGAGCGCGACTCCACCATTCCTTCGGTATTGCTTTCTGCAGGCCCATTTCTACTTCCAACGGCGTTTTTCCGACTGCCAGCTGCATCCGATTGGCGACACGAAAGACATGCGTATCAACGGCAATAGCGGGAATGTCAAAAAGCACGCTGATCAGCACATTCGCCGTCTTTCTGCCGACGCCCGGCAAGGTTACGAGACTGTCGAAGTCGCGCGGCACTTCCCCGTGATACGTCTCACATAAAATCGCGCACGTCGCCATGAGATTTTTAGCCTTGCTGCGGTACAGCCCGCAAGTACGTATTTTCTCTTCCAATCCGAGAACGCCTAACGACAACATCTTCTGCGGCGTATTGTATTCCGGAAAAAGCCCGGCAGTCACAATATTGACCCGTTCATCCGTACACTGCGCCGACAAAACGACGGCAACGAGCAATTCAAAAGGCGTCCCATAATGCAGGGCCGGTTTCATGATCCCGTATTCGGCTTGAAAACGTTGCAGCATTTCCATTTTTTTCTTTTTCGTCATCACCATCTTGTTCACCCCTCCGTCGTGTGGATCAGTTCATTTAAGCTGCCCATTTCATAGCCGTTCAAATCCAATGCGACATAGGTAAAGCCCGCTTTTCTGACAGCGGCGACAATATCCTGCCGCTGTGCCAAAACAGCCGGAAACTCGTCAGGCCCCGCTTCGATGCGTGCGACATCGCCATGATAACGGACTCGAAGGGCCCCTCGAATATACGGCAACAAAGCCTGTTCGGCCCGATCAATTTGCTGCAGCCGCTCCGGGGTAAGTTCAACACCGTACGGAATACGGCTGGCCAGACAGGCCGCACTTTGTTTATTCCACGTTTCCAACCCAAAGGCACGTGACAAAAGGCGAATATCGGCCTTCGTCAGCTGCGCCTCGATCATCGGACTGCGTACATGATCGGCCAATTCCTTCAATGCAGCCATGCCGGGGCGATAATCTCGAAGATCATCTACGTTCCCGCCGTCAATGACCCATTCATACCCTTTTTCAGCCGCCATATCGACCAAGGCCGAAAAGCGTATCTTTTTGCAATGGTAGCAGCGGTCCTGCGGATTTGCCACAAAATCGCCGTTTTCGAATTCCCTCGATGCTACAGCCAAATGACGTATGCCGATAGTTTTCGCCATCTTTTCTGCCGCAGCGGCCTCCCTTTGCGGCAATGTGGGTGAAACGGCTGTTATGGCCAATGCCTTATCACCCAGCACCGCATGCGCCGTATACGCTAAAAAGGTGCTGTCAACACCGCCTGAAAACCCGACAATGACGCTGCCCATAGACCGTAAAATACACTGTAAGTATTCAAATTTCCGCTTTATTTCTTCCGTTAACAACAGAATCATCCCTCTCTAATCGAGAATACTGTTCATATAAATGCGTTGAAATTGCTTCACAGCTTCCCGTATATCTTGCGGTAAATACCTGACGGCCCGTTCCCAGCAACCGGCAGAAACGCCGTACATCCCCTCTGCCATAGCTCCTGCCATGGCCCCCTGCGTATCGGTATCGCCGCCGAGTGAAACGGCCCCGTTTACGGCATCTTCAAAGGAATCGCTTTCCAAAAAAGCCTCTATCGCCTGCGGCACGCTCTCTGCCGTATGCGTCGTAAACAAATAAGACGGTCTGATCTCATCAAGTTTTTCGCGAAGAGGATAAAAATGAGCGCGTATATAGGCTCGAATCGACTGCATATCGCTGCCGGTACGGGCCATGTACAGAGCAGAAGACACTGCCACGGCGCCCTTGATCGCCTCCGGATGATTATGCGTTACAACAGCCGTAAGCTCTGCCAGTTCCTGCGCTTCGGCAATCGAGCGGGCCGCCCAAGCAGCCGGCGCTACACGCATAGCGGCGCCGTTGCCGTAACTGCCGTAAGGCTCGTCGGCATCACGGAGAAACCAGGCACGAAAATAACTGCCGAAGCCGACATCGGGATATTTGCGGCACCAATATTTCAACTGTCGCCGCAGCGGCTCTGTATACCCGCCCGGCGCCTGCTTTCCCTCCAGTATGGCCATCGCCACGGCTACCGTCGTTACCGTATCATCTGTGAACCGGCACTGTTCGGTAAACCAGGGAAAGTCCTTACTTTTCATCGGCTCGCTGCTGTGCTCATACGGAGAACCGACAATATCGCCGATAATGGTCCCTAACATACGAACGCCTCCCCTCTCAATATTGTATTATTATACCACATCACCACGCCACTTTCCCGCTGAACTGCCAAAAAGATGCTTTCCTTTCTGTGAATACATCTGAATCTTGAAACCAATATGATAACCCGTCGCCAAAGTCATGCGCCTTCACTTCCATCGCCTACTCAATTGAGAAATTTTCTCTCAAAACACACAAACTTTATGATATAATTAAGAAAATAAAGGAGAGGAATCCGTGAAAACCAACCTGCATCATTACTATCAATTGCACAAAAAGTGGTTTTACGCCTTATTGGCCGTAACCGTTTTGACGGCTGCCGTAATCCTGCTTCTCGCAATCGCAGCCAGTCACGCCGCCGCTTTCATTTTCAACAAGGAAATGGCCAAGCAAACGATGCTACGCGGCACCGTCACCGTCAATACGATTTCGGCCGATATAACCGGTGAAGTCGAATTCACCGATCTGCTGTGGACAGACAGCGAAGGCAGGACGATCGCCGCCGTACCGACAGGATCATTCCGCGTAAATCCCTGGGACATTATCAGCCATTCCATAAAGTCCACGACACTCCGTGAAGTCACCTTAAATGACGCCGTTTTGGCTGTTTATTTCGATAATGACATGCACCTTGACGTCATTGCCTCGGAAACCGCTAAGCAGGACCGGCAAGAAAGCAAAACATGGGAAGACCGGATCCGCAATTTGAATTGGAACGGCAACAAAATAAAACTGACGATGACGCTGAACAACTGCAGGCTGGAATCATACCATCGAAACCAACATTATATTTTACCGGCCTTAAATACAACGTTGCATCTCGATACCGATAAACGTCTGGATCTGGATATTTCCGCCGGTCCTTTCGGTGGCACTGCCGTCGGAGACGGCGCCGCCATAAAAGGCGTTATCGACTTGCAATCGCAAATTCCCATCCTGAATCTGAGTATTTCTCTATTAGGCATCGACCCGTCATCACTCGGCTTCGGCTCAGCGATTCACGACAAAATGACCCTGACTTTCCGTGCAAACGGCCCCATAACGGCGCCTTATGCAACAGGCCATTTGCGGATGGATAAACTCGAGTTGCCTGCACTCTCCTTTACCGACGTCAAAGGAAATGTTGTTTACCACAACTCCCGTCTTGATTTTTCTGATGTGACAGCCAATGTCTATACAGGAAAACTGCAAGCGTATGGAGACTACAACATCGAAACCAGAGCCTATCATATTTACGGCAACGGTACCGGATTAGACAGCCGTCCGGCGCTGAAAACAATGCAATTCTACTGTCTTGTCGATCTGGACATAGCCATGGAATGTGACGGCGATCCTCGTCATCTCACTACCTTCGGTTCTTTCCATTCCGGCAAAGGATATTATTTCCCCATTCATTTCAATTACTTGAAAGGTCGCTTCAGCAACCGCGATAAAACGTTGGATTTTTATGATGTCATCATCAGCACCCATGTCGGCGATGTTAAGACAGACGCACTCCATATCATTGACGGGAACGTGCAAATAGGTACGGTAGAACTCTTTTTCCCCGGCGGCACATCCTTAACCCTTACAGCAGAACCGGACTACGCCGAAAACATTACGGCCATTCAAGAAAATATTGACACGACCAAAAACAACATCGATAATCTTAAAAATTATACGACACAAACAGCGCCAGTATACCAGTCTCTTTCCAAAAACCTGGCAAACATAAAAGAAAGCTGGAAGTCCATGGAAAACAGCCTTGACAACCTGACAAAAGCCGCGAACACGTAGCGCCTTAATAAAGACTACAATTCTAATCCTTCCGAATTTCTTCCGAGAGTACGGTGAAGATGGAACGGAAATGTATTTTTACTATTCAAATTTCATTTTTCATGTCATTGTAAAACTGCCGTTTTCCGCTTTTATGATGACGTAAACAACGGTATTGAGCGGAAAATGTATATTTGTCAAACAGATGTCACAACTAGAATGAAAAGAACGTCGAAAAAATGATTGTACTCGCGATTGTGAACGGCAGTTGTTTGACGAAATCTGCCGACAAATAAAATGCGGCCCGCATAAGCCATGCATTGTCCTTACAATGAATGGCTTCAAAAGAAAATCTCTTTTGTGATCTCTTAAGATAGCGAGTAAAGCCTCCTAACCAAGATAACCAGGATACTATTATAGTGCTACCACTTACCAACTGGTCATAAAAATCCGATGTAGATAGAAAGAACATAATTTTTGAGAATAATAGAAAGTACATCCTGTTTTTCGACAGTTAAAAAGTTGTTTTCACTAAAAGCAAGAGTATCATTGACTGAAAAAGACACAAAAAAGCAACCGCTTTCGCAATAAATTCCGAAAGCGGTTGCCTCGTTGAACAAACAATCGATCTGTCCAGAATCCGAATCCGTCCGATTGACTAAGTACAAGTGTACAAAACTGTTTTATAAAGCAAACGCCATATGTTATACAACTTGCCTTTTTATTTTATCGACTTATACGCCCGATAAGATGAAAAGACAAAACAGCTCCCAACAAAAGCATAAAAAAGAATAATTGATGTCTCTCCATGAGAAAGCAAGTTAACTATCATTGCCAAAAACCAGATAAAAGCGATTGCAACCCTGAAATAGACACGCTTCATCTGCTATCATCTCCCTAAATGGAAACGTTTACAATGTCTTGATATCTTCCAACAAAGCATCTATCGCTTCTTCACGCGTCGCCCAAGAGGTACAGAAGCGCGTGGCAATCCTACCGTCTTTCATATCGGCAAAGTGGTCAAAGGTATACTTCCGGCTGAGTTTCTTAACCTGTTCCGGCGTAAAAACCGGCAGCTGCTGATTTGTTTCATGATCGTACAAAAACTCAAAACCTGCCGCCTTAAACCCTTCACGAAGCTTGACGGCTAATTGGGCGGCGTGATCTGCCAGCTTCAAAAAGAGATTGTCCGTAAAAAGGACTTCATACTGCACGCCTAAAAGCCAGCCTTTGGCAAGTAATGCGCCTCGCTGCTTCACGTGATAGGGAAATTCTTTTTTCAGCTCTTCGTCATTGACGACGACAGCTTCACCGAAAAGTGCGCCTTGCTTCGTGCCGCCAATGGTAAAAACGTCGCAGCAACGGGGCAGATCGGCAAGGGTCAGATCGCTGCCAGGCGCCTGAACGGCATAGCCAATGCGCGCGCCGTCAATGAACAGCTTGAGCTTATTTTTTTTGCATGTTTCATAGATAGCCGCCACTTCCGCTTTAGAATAAAGGGTTCCCACTTCCGTTGTCTGGGAAATGTAGACCATGCCCGGCTGCACAATATGCGTACAATGCGTTTCATTCCAATAGTCACGGCAAATCTTGTCTATCTGCTCCGGCAAAAGCTTTCCGTCTGCCGTGCGAACAGTCAGAACCTTATGCCCCGTCGCTTCAATAGCGCCTGCTTCATGACAATTAATATGAGCGGTAACCGGCGCAATTACACCTTGATAGTTTTTCAGTACCGCCCCAATGATCGTCAAATTAGCCTGTGTGCCGCCGACAACAAAAAACACTTCGCTGTCTTCTGCCGCACAGGCTTCTTTGATCAATGCTTTCGCACGCGCACAATGAGAATCATCGCCGTAGCCGGGATTTTGTTCAAAATTCACTTTGCCGATGGCATTGATGACTTCCTGCGGCGCTCCTTCCAGATAATCACATTCAAATCGAATCATACGGACTCCTCCTATTTACGGCTCGAAACTTGCTTCATGTTCTCCAGAACACCTGTCACGGTATTCAAAAATTGATCGTTTCCGTCTCCGGCGGCAATAATCAAAATAATTTCCGTAACACTGCCATGCTGCCAGGCAATGATGCGGATATTTTCTGTGAAATATTCCCGGTTAATGATCATGCTGCGCGCTACAGCGCCTTCGTAAAAAGTATTGCCGTTACTTTTTTTCGCCGCCAGCGGCCGAGTCAGGCGAAACGCATAAGGCAGCTGTGTTTTCAGCCGCTCCGTTGCTGCTGCCGCCAAGTCATCCGCAGTGCCGCCGGCGCCGATCATTTGCGCCACATCACTGTTACTCAGCGTCGTATGCAGCAGAACGCCGTATTGAAAAGCAGCATTATCTTTTTCAACGATTTGATAGGACTCGATCACTGCCGGATAAATGCGCTGCAGAAGCGAAATCATATCATTGCCCGCTTCCTGCGCCGTCAAAGTCGGTTGTGTACCGCTTCCGAGAAGAATATTCTGCGGCAGGTCAATGACACCCCAGTTACGCAAAGCGACAGGCGTGACCTTACCCATTTCCTTGTCTTTGGCCAGGACGGGCATTGTCAAAGCGATAATTGCCAGCAAGACGGTTCCCATCATTTTCAGCTTCATAAAAGGACACTTCCTTTGCTTTTATACAGATACTGTTATTGTATTCTATTTGCCATATTGTGTCAAAAAGGAACAGGATAATTTACTTTCAGTCCTATTTGTTCTATTATTCACATTGACAATACATCGATTTTCATGCTACCATACGGGCGAGGCAAAAGATAACATCACATGGTGAGTTATACTTTTTCGGATATTATTTTCACTTGTTGTATCTGCTTGGATCTTCGGACCGAGACAGAAAGGTAACCAACAAGAATACGTATAGTATGTTCATACCCGTTTGGGTATGCATAAATTTTGCAGGTTATACGTGTCATTTTGCGCCTTTCGGTCGAAAACCGAAAGGCGTTTTCTGTTTTCTTTTGCCCCAATATGAAAATTGGGAGGTTCTATGATTAAAAAATTCTTTTCGTTTATCGTCAGTACGATGGCCCTTTGGGTCGTGTTGGCCGGCGTTGCCGGCGCCCTTCGTCCACAGTCGCTGACCTGGGTCGGCCCGTACGTATCGTGGATGCTGGGAATCGTCATGTTCGGCATGGGCATGACGCTCACATTCCGCGACTTCAAAATCATTTTACAACGGCCTCGCGATGTTTTTATCGGTGTCTTTGCACAGTTCTTCATCATGCCCCTGGCCGCATGGTGCCTGATCAGGCTCTTTGCCTTGACGCCGGAATTGGCAATCGGTGTAATCCTTGTCGGCGCCTGTCCGGGCGGTACGGCGTCAAACGTCATTGCGTATTTAGCCAAAGGCGATGTCGCCTTATCGGTTTCAATGACATTGATGACAACATTGTTGGCGCCTGTTGTTACGCCATCGCTGACCTGGCTTTTGGCCGGTGCCTGGATAGAAGTTTCCTTCGCCGCAATGATGATTTCCATTTTAAAAATGGTACTCTTGCCCATTATGTTGGGACTGGTCATTCAGCACTTTTTCACCGCTTTTGTCGAAAGGGTCATGCCGATTATGCCCATCGTATCGGTCATTATGATCGTGCTTCTCGTCGGCGGTGTCGTGGCCCTCAGCGCATCAAAGCTGGCGGAAGTCGGCTTGCTCATGGCTGTGATCGTCATTTTGCACAACAGTTTCGGATTGGCCTTAGGCTATATGTCGGCCCGCCTTTTCCGCCTCGACTCACGTAAGGCACGAACCGTTTCAATCGAAGTCGGCATGCAGAATTCCGGTATGGCCGCTTCCCTGGCGATTATGTACTTCAACCCTGCCGCAGCGATCCCCGGCGCTATCTTCAGTGTTTGGCACAATATTTCCGGCTCGCTTTTGGCAAATTATTTCGTTCGTTACAGTGACAAAAAGGAAATGCCCGCCATAGCCCGCACGGTACAATCTTAAAAACAGCGCCCGTGCAAGCTGCCTGCACTTGCACGGGCCGTCATAAAAGGAGTCTCAAGATGAAAATTTTAACTACTATCACCGAAATACAAGCATATACGGCTGCCGTAAAAAAAGAAGGCAAGACGATCGGTTTATGCCCCACGATGGGAGCCCTGCACGACGGACACATGACCTTGATGGACGCCGCCCGCAAACGCTGCGATACCGTCATTGCTTCCGTTTTCGTCAATCCCGTACAATTCGGCCCCAATGAAGACTACGCCGCCTATCCGCGCACCTTTTCCGACGATTGCGCCAAGTTGGAAGCCCATCACGTTGACGCTGTTTTCCATCCGGAAGTGGCAGCGCTTTATCCGAAAGGATACAGCACCTACGTCAACGTCGAAGGCGATTATACGCAAATTCTCTGCGGCGCCAAACGACCGACCCACTTCCGCGGTGTCGCC
The DNA here is from genome assembly GCF_000478965.1 of Megasphaera vaginalis (ex Srinivasan et al. 2021). Lineage (NCBI taxonomy): Bacteria > Bacillati > Bacillota > Negativicutes > Veillonellales > Veillonellaceae > Megasphaera > Megasphaera vaginalis (ex Srinivasan et al. 2021). Next base: position 904 of record NZ_AWXA01000024.1, on the reverse strand, counting down.
ACAGTCCTCGTAAAGCTCATGAATCTGTCTCGCGCCGATGAGGCCTTCTTCGGCCAGAAAGACGCCCAACAAGTCGTCGTCGTGAAAAATTTCGTCAAAGATCTGAACCTTCCCGTTCGCATTAACATGGTTCCGATTCATCGGGAAGCGTCCGGCTTGGCAATGAGTTCACGCAATAAATACTTGTCCTCAGAAGAAAAAGATAAGGCCGTCGTCCTCTACCGCAGTCTGCAGTCCGCTGCTAAGGCTTACGAATGCGGAGAACGGCGGAGCCGGGCATTGCGGCAAATCGCCAGCAACGTCTTGCAATCCGAGCCGTCCGCCGTGATCGACTATGTCGAACTTTATGATTTCCCTTCTCTCCAGCCGGTAGCTGAACTCGGTCAGGAAAGCATTCTGGCCATTGCCGTCTTCATCGGCAGTACACGTCTCATTGACAATATCTTGCTGGGAGGCGCCCGATGATCCTCAATCTCTTAAAAGGAAAAATCCACTGCGCCACCGTCACGGAAGCAAATCTTCACTATATGGGCAGCATTACGATTGACGAAGACTTGATGGAAAAGGCCCATATATTGCCGAACGAACGCGTCCAAGTCGTCAATAACGAAAACGGCGCCAGACTCGAAACGTATGTCATCCCGGGGCCGCGCCGCTCTGGCGTAATTTGCCTTAACGGCGCCGCTGCCCGTTGTGTACAAGTCGGCGACAGCGTCATTATCATGTGTTACGCCTTCTTTACCGAAGCAGAAGCACAAACGCACAAACCGACAGTCGTCATGGTCGATAAAAATAACAGGGAAAACGAAGTTCGTACCGTCGAATACCCTGGCATGATACCGTGATATAGCTGCAGTAAATCAACCAATAAAACGTGCCGCAACACGAGAAAGGGCTAGGGAGT
>NZ_AWXA01000023.1:0-1866 GCF_000478965.1 Megasphaera vaginalis (ex Srinivasan et al. 2021) | reverse complement strand
GAAAGGTTCTTGGCCTTTCAAAACTAAACAATGCATGTCGAATGGCAGAATGCTCGACCTAGAGTCGAAGACAGTACCAGAAACGTTCGTCTCTGCTGTCTTATCTCTCCCTAGAAAGGAGGTGATCCAGCCGCACCTTCCGATACGGCTACCTTGTTACGACTTCACCCCAATCATCGCCCCCACCTTCGACGGCTGGCTCCTTGCGGTTACCTCACCGGCTTCGGGTGTGAATGACTTTCGTGGTGTGACGGGCGGTGTGTACAAGGCCCGGGAACGTATTCACCGCAGTATGCTGACCTGCGATTACTAGCGATTCCTGCTTCATGCAGGCGAGTTGCAGCCTGCAATCCGAACTGGGACTCTGTTTTTGGGGTTTGCTCCGGATCGCTCCTTCGCTTCCCTCTATTAAGAGCCATTGTAGTACGTGTGTAGCCCAAGCCATAAGGGGCATGATGACTTGACGTCATCCCCGCCTTCCTCCGCATTGTCTGCGGCAGTCTCTCCTGAGTCCCCGACGCTACTCGCTGGTAACAGAAGATAGGGGTTGCGCTCGTTGCGGGACTTAACCCAACATCTCACGACACGAGCTGACGACAGCCGTGCACCACCTGTTTTCTTGTCTTCCGAAGAAGAAAGGCATATCTCTATGCCGGTCAATCAATGTCAAGGCTTGGTAAGGTTCTTCGCGTTGCGTCGAATTAAACCACATACTCCACCGCTTGTGCGGGCCCCCGTCAATTCCTTTGAGTTTCAACCTTGCGGTCGTACTCCCCAGGCGGGATACTTATTGCGTTAACTCCGGCACAGAAGGGGTCGATACCTCCTACACCTAGTATCCATCGTTTACGGCCAGGACTACCGGGGTATCTAATCCCGTTCGCTCCCCTGGCTTTCGCGCCTCAGCGTCAGTGTTCGTCCAGAAAGCCGCTTTCGCCACTGGTATTCCTCCTAATATCTACGCATTTCACCGCTACACTAGGAATTCTGCTTTCCTCTCCGATACTCCAGTTCAGCAGTTTCCGTCCCCTCACGGGGTTAAGCCCCGCACTTTTAAGACAGACTGACTGAACCGCCTGCGCGCCCTTTACGCCCAATAATTCCGGACAACGCTTGCCACCTACGTATTACCGCGGCTGCTGGCACGTAGTTAGCCGTGGCTTTCTCTTACGGTACCGTCACTACGCATGGGTATTAACCATGCCTACATTCGTCCCGTATAACAGAGTTTTACAACCCGAAGGCCGTCTTCACTCACGCGGCGTTGCTCCGTCAGGCTTTCGCCCATTGCGGAAGATTCCCCACTGCTGCCTCCCGTAGGAGTCTGGACCGTGTCTCAGTTCCAATGTGGCCGTTCATCCTCTCAGACCGGCTACTGATCGTCGCCTTGGTGGGCCGTTACCCCTCCAACTAGCTAATCAGACGCAAACCCCTCCTCCGGCGATAGCATAATATAGAGGCCATCCTTTCCTCATAAAGTCATGCGGCTCTATGAGCGTATTCGGTATTAGCAGTCGTTTCCAACTGTTGTCCCCATCCGTAGGGCAGGTTGTTTACGCGTTACTCACCCGTTTGCCACTCGATCTCAAAAGAAGCAAGCTTCTTTTCATCTCTCGTTCGACTTGCATGTGTTAAGCACGCCGCCAGCGTTCGTCCTGAGCCAGGATCAAACTCTCCATGATAGTGTATGGAAAGAGCTTGTGCTCATTTCGATGTTATTGTTGTCTTACTTTTGACGTCTCAATTTCTTGAGACCTGCACTCTGGCGTTTCATTCGTTGCATTGTTCAGTTTTCAAAGGCCATGCCGCCGTTTGGCGACTCGTTTATCTTACCAAACTATTCCTAGTCTGTCAAGATCTTTTTTG
>NZ_AWXA01000022.1:0-570 GCF_000478965.1 Megasphaera vaginalis (ex Srinivasan et al. 2021) | reverse complement strand
TGCCTTTGGCGTCAAAGGTATAAAACGCTTCCAGCAGGAAATTCCTGGCCGGTACGTAGCCCGCTCCGAGCGTGAAACTGCGCATGCCGTCCAGGTACCGGTCCGGTACGCCTTCCGTTCCGTTCCCCCCGAAGAAAGACCCGTGCTGGAAGTATTTGTAGTCGGCAAAGGCGTTCCAGCTTCCCGGCTTGTCCGTGTCGGCCCGGCCGATGTCGAATCGTACCGTCCAGAAGTGCGGCGTCCCGCCGCCCGTTCTGCCGCCCATCGTAAAGCCCGACGTTCCCGCCTGATGAACGTACACCGTATGGCCGTTCATGTACCGGCCGAAGTCAGTACGGTTCTGGCCGTAATCGAAGGATACGGACGCCTGCTTCCCAAAGCGGTACTTGGCGCCGATGCCGATGACATTGGCCAACGTGTCGAAAGATGCCAGGTCGTTGCCGTCGCCGTGAGCCGCCGCATAAGTGTGCTTATCGTCCCCTACGGAGCGCAGGTACCAGGCGGCTACGCCGAAGTTCGGCGTAATTTCGTGCTTGGCCTGGACGAAGAAGGCCCGATCAAGTGCCGGAA
>NZ_AWXA01000021.1:0-48910 GCF_000478965.1 Megasphaera vaginalis (ex Srinivasan et al. 2021) | reverse complement strand
TCGCGTCACGTTGAAGAACCGTGCCGGTTACCTTTACAACTTGTCCGGTCACACGTCCCAGTTTTTCCCTGGGAAGTTCGCTGTGTTGATCCGAAAATTCCAAAGCCATTTTCACTGCATACCAATAAGACGATACGCGATTACTGGTCTTGACCATTTCCGAATGATATTTGCCGTGTTCATCTTGAACGGTTTGTCCAATCACAGCCACGTTTTCCGACATCGGAGTTGCCTCCGGCATAGCGGCCATCCGGTCCCGAACAAAGGCTTTCCAATCTGTTACCTCGCCTCCGTCCGGCTGTACCTGCGTTGCCCCTTTTTTCTCTAAGCGGGCCTTGATCGATTCCCAATGGGCTTGATACAGCTTAGCTGCTTTTTCCAAATTCCCATCCTTGGCCATCCATTCTCGCAAATAGGCCTTTTCCGACGGCGCGCCGATATAGCTTGTATCCAAAATACTTGTCTTATCTACCGTTGTATACACGTCTTGCTGCTGTTTCACATGATTTTTATCCACGTATGAATAGGTAAAAACAGGTCCGCTTACACCTATGTCCTTCAAATAGGGCCTCAGTTCTTCCCCATACGCCTGCTGCACAAGTTCTGTCATCCGTTTGACAATAGCCGCTTGCTCCGCTTCCGTCTTTGCCTTTTCCAATTGCTGATAAAAATTAATTGTCGGGCCGGCATCTTTAACAATAACGAAAGTTGGCCGTCCCATCTGCCCATCTTTGGTTCCTAAAAATTCCGCAACCGTAGGCACGCGGTAAAAGGGTTCTTGAACGGCACGGGTATAAGCAGAATCGGTAATCCCCGTACTGTGTTTAAAAGTGCCATAGCCGAAACGAACTTGTGATTTTTCACCGGTCCAAACAGCCCTTGCTCCATCAAATTCCTTGCCAAACCAATACCCCGTCACCCCCATAGGCTCGGTTAGACGACCTGCGGAAAAATCCCATTTTTTCACATGCCCGGTCACATCAGCAATATCAAGGCGCCGTCGATTCAAGCCTCTGCTTTCCGTCACGTCATGAGCGGCGTCGACACCGCTCATGCCGGATGCGCTGCCGAGGACGGTGACATTCATGTTTTCACCGATCCGGACATCCACACCGAGCCGAAGCCGCTGTTCAAAACCATGGTTTCCTTTGTCCAATATATTTTTAACAACGTCCCCTACGTGAGATCCCGCCGTTACCGTAGCAGAAGGCCGACTCATCCCGGTATAAGCGTTCCATCGGCTGCGATAATCTCCCAAGACCTTGATCCCTTCTTTCTTATCCGAATCAAACGGCCGGGTAATGAAGAAATCTCCCTGTCCGGCAACCGTATCCGCCAGGGGATCGCGGGCGCTCATATCTTTACGCAGGATGATATTTTCTCCATCAGCCTGTATCGGCTGACTACGTTGCGCCCCCTTCCGCGACGGATCGGCAGGATGATAGCCGAATTTTATATTGACACCGAATTTATAGACTCTTTCCTGCAGCGCTCTCTCATAATCGTGATGATTGAAAATGTTATCGATACCGAAATAAACGAGAGAGTCTTTATCGATCTTCTTCTGAATCAAAATGTTCCACAAACCAAATGTCTTCTTTTCATACCGTTGCGTGCCGCCTTCGGCAAAATGATATTTAATGACAGAACGCTGCTTATTATCCGGATCGGAATAGGAAACCATATAATTTCCTTTGCCGGCCACAGAATTGCTGTCGAGCATATGAATATAGTAATCGCCCCAGACAGAACCGCTCCAACCGCTTTTATCATTGGTATAGGTCAAGCCGATATCAACCTTATGCTGCGGCTTATCGAGCAGTTGTCGCGGCATCGTGGGATCGCTCTTATTGACGGCGTGCAAATACGTGTACCCCAGCTTAGCTTTCCAATGACTGCCCATCTTGTGTTCCGCTTCGGCTTCAATACCGAAAATCTCCGCCTTGCCTATATTTTTAAAGCTATAAATCATATCGGGCGGATTTAAAACCTTCCATGCGCCCGCCGGATTGGACTCATTGATTTCAGGATGGAAATCGAGCAAATTTCCTGTAAAATAGGTTGTCATATAGTCGTGTATACGATTATAAAAGAGTCCCGCTTTTGCATAGGTATGCTTATTCTCCCCTTCAACGGACAGATCTATATTGAAAGATTTTTCCGGCTTTAAACCGGGATTTCCCGTCCAATACCAGCCCAACCGTCCTGCAGACAACCCCATGGGACTGCCGCCGTACATTTCCCAGTTATAATAGAGTTCGCCCATGCCGGGCTCTGTATAACCTGTACCGGCGTTCATTTTAAGGCGACGTTTGCCGACACCATCAAGATTGTAGGTCATGCCCATATTGGCAGTTATATTGGTCCCAAAGAGATTACTATGATCAAGACGTAAAACAGGCGTCAAGATCATGCGATCTGTCATTTGCCAGGTATCCTGTAAAAAGAAGCTTTCCTTACGGATCTTGGCTTCACCGATTGTCTGTTCATTTGCGCGGTTGCGATATTCTTCTTTAAATTCCTTTCCGTTCAGCTTGGTTCCATAATATCCGCGATAATATCGCACCGGTAATACGGGGTCCTTATCGGCCCAGGGAGACTGGTTGGCCGGATCTGCCAACAGTTGCTTGCGAAAGGCCTCATATTTGGCATAGTCCTCCGGATTTTGCTGCACAGCAATCCAAGGCCCATAGGTACTGCCGTCGGCATATCGCAAATAATCGGCATAGGTAAATGCCGGCGCTACGGTCGTAGGATCTGCTTTATCATACCCGTAATACTCATAATCCGAATCCCAGCGGGGAATTCCGTCATCACCTTTAACAAACCGATGGTTATGAACAGTCGAAGACGGCTCTCCCGTCTCTGCATGAACGCCTAGGCTTTTGTCGTAATCCCAAGGATCAATGCGGCGTACATGCGTATCCGGCGCATTCTTCAGCCGACTTCCCCGTCCCCGTTCATCGGTATAGCTGAAACCATAGGTAAGCAAATGTTCATCACTCACCTGCGTATTGGCCGACGCTTTAAAATTATATTCACGGTGATCAATATCGTCTATGTAATTGAGCGTATTTTTGCCTTCATAAATGGACTTGTTATCATCGCTGGTAATAGTAATATCGTCTTCATTCATGCGGGAATAATTCATTTCCACATTCCAGTCGGTCTTCCCCTTATTTTTCCCTTTCCAGGAGAGGCCATACGTGTTCCTGTCTGCTGTCCGTTTAAATTTCTGATACGGTTCGAAAATAATATTCGTATGCTTGATGTCCCGTTTCAGATCTTCCTTATAATGATCGGCGTGTAATCCCAGCGTATTGTTTTCATCGAGGTCATATTCCGCACTTACGCCGACATTGGCAGCCGTCCCAAAATACCGGAGCGAATTTTTATACGTCCCCAGATCGGCCGTAATAATGCTCTCTGGCAAAAGGTGCAAACCAGCATTGTCATAGATCGGCATGATGTCTCGCTTGCCGCCATAAGCGGTAAAACGCATTTTACCGATCTGGCCGGAATCGGCGCGAAGGAAAAAACTCGGATACGGCAACAAATCGCCGTCACCGCGGACACGCCGCCCTTCGACATTGACCTGCATTCCCGCCGATTTTGCCGGTTTGCGCGTAATGACGTTGACGACGCCGCCGACAGCGTCGGCGCCGTACTTGGCCGAGGCAGCGCCGCGTCCGCCTGCACCTGGATATCGCGCGTCGTAACGCCGACACTCTCTGCAGGACTATCTGCCCCGTAGGCAGGCAGCGACATCCACAGTAAGACGGCACAGATAAGCGCCGTTTGTTTCCGGGCTATGCCGTATCGGTTCCTCATTCGTTGCTCCTTTCATTCTTTTGATTTTTATTATCATTTATCAATATGATTGTATTATAAATTTCTCCTAATTATTTTTCTACTCCATTTAGTTCTAAAAAGCTCCATTCAGTTCTAAAATTCAATGTTTTATGAAACTCCGCTTCCATTATCCCGTATAAAAAAAAACTATACTGCTTTCATCAAGCAGTATAGCCTTCATATATCCTTTATTTTGACTTTTTATATACCAAATAAATACCGGCAATGCCGCAGATGATATCCGGCAGAAAAGCCGCTATCCCGGCAGGTATTTTTCCGCCGTTTCCCAAAGCATTCCCCAGGGTCATGATCGTATAATAAATAAAAATGACGACAACGCTGATACCAAATCCGATCGATGAGCTGCCGCGCTGCTTCTGAAGTCCCAGCGGCGCGCCGACAAAAGCGCAGACCAAACTGGCAAGGGGCATGGAAAAACGATTGTACATTTCCACCTTCATTTTATTCGTATTGACGTCATTTTCTTCCAACAACCTGATCTGTTCCTGCAATTCACGAATTGTCAATTCATCGGGAGACTGCTGCGCGGCGTTGATTTTATTGGGCTTCTGCGAAATCGGCAGGGTCTGATTCCGGAACTTCATCGTCCGCGCCGCCTCCTGGCCGACGGAAACGTCATAAATGACACCTTCATGCATGACCCACTTTTCGCCGTCCCAATCGGCCCGATCTGCCTTTTCAACACGCATGAGCACGTCATTTTCAAATTCTTGAATCGTAATGTCCCGCAATTCCTTTGACTCGGCATTATATTGTCGGGCATACATCAGGCTGGAAATATCGGAACCCTTGATATTTTTCAAGATAATGTGGTCTTGCGTCGCCGGCGCTACGCTTTTTGTAATCTCTTCGTTAATGATCGTATTATACGCATTATTGGCTTTCGGCACAACATATTCATTAAACGCCGTCGTTCCCAGCGAGATGATAAGCGCCGCAATAAAAACGGGCATGGCCAACCGAATAAAATTCTGTCCTCCCGAACGCATTACGATGATTTCACTGGATCCGGAAAGCCTGCCGAAGGCCATCAATGAGCCCAGTAACACGGACATGGGAAAAGTCACGACGACGATGGACGGCAAGGCTAAGATCAGCACCCGCGCCGCGGCCCAAAGAGACGCGCCGTATTGGTTAATCAAATTGGCGATCCTGTATAGCGTCCCCGTACCGACAAAAACGCTGGTAAACGCACAGACGCCAAACAAAAAAGGACCGATAAATTCTTTTAATATGTATTTGTCTAATATGCGCATATTACCATCCTGTCTGCATTACATCGTAAATTTTTCACCTAAATAAAATTTTCTTGCCAACGGATTTTCGGCGATCATCTGCGGATCGCCTTCCAGAAGGATCTTTCCTTCACTCAGAATATACGCCTTATCGACAATACTTAATGTTTCCCGCACGTTATGATCCGTAATCAAAACACCGATTCCCCGTTTTTTTAAATGGCCGATAACACCTTGGATGTCATTGACCGCCAACGGGTCGATCCCGGCAAACGGTTCATCAAGGAGAATAAACGCGGGATCCATGACGAGACACCGGGCAATTTCCACGCGTCTTCTTTCACCGCCGGAAAGTTGGATTCCCAGTCGGTCACGCAGCCTGGTAATCGTAAACTCTTCCATCAGCGCCGCCGCTTTTTCGCGCTGCTCTTTTTCACTCAGTTCCGTCGTCTGTAACATGGCCAACAGATTTTCTTCCACCGTCAGCTTGCGAAAAATAGAGGCTTCCTGCGGCAAATACCCGATCCCGTAGGCAGCCCGTTTGTGGATAGGCAGACCGGTAATATCATGGCCGTCAATCGTGATCGTTCCCTTGCTGGGATGTTCGATGCCGACGATCATGTAAAAAGTGGTTGTTTTACCGGCTCCGTTCGGCCCCAGCAGACCGACGACCTGCCCTTGTTCGACGCGCAGACTGACGCCGTCTACAACATGCCGTTCTTTATACGTTTTTACGAGTTGGTCGGTCTGAATAAACATGACGGCTCCTCCGATTTACGATTCATTAGGAACGATGACGATCGTAGAACGGCTCATGGTCTGTGCAGAGTGGTCTGCCAGCCGAATCTGCACCTTATCGCCAACTAGGGAACTGCCGTTCTGACTTGCCTGCACATTCCCCTGTAAATAGATAACGCCATCATTAACACCCGGCGTCTGCGTATACGTCGCCTGATCGCTGTATGCCGACAGCCGTTCTTGCGGCGATTCGATATGAACATTGCCGGTACCGACGGCTTTAATGCTCTTGAACCAGCCGTCAATATGATCCGCCCACATCTGTGAGCCTTGCGCTTCCAAATATCCGTTCCCCGTAACGACACTGCGGTCCTGGTCCAAGTAATATTCCACTTGATCGCCGTTTACTTTTTTATCTTGGTAAACGCCTTTCACGTCCCCCGTCGCAACGACGTAGTTGCGATTCGTCGAATGCAGCTTATTGGCCGTCAAATGCATGTCCGGCTGCTCTACCGCAACGTTTCCTTCTACGTCCGCTTCAGCCGTTTTCAGGTGATAAACGGCCGTATCCCCCGTCATTGTCGTCTGATCGCGAACGATGACGACATTGCCCGACGCCGTAGCGACTTGCGTCTTACCGTCATAGGAAAGCCTGTCGGCCGTAACCGAAATAGACGGTCCCGCCGCCCAAGCGGCTACCAAAGGCACCGTCAGGAACGCGGCAGCCGTTACTGCCTTGTAAATATCGCGCAGCTTTCTTTTCATGTTGTCCCTTCTTCCTTCGTTACCTTGGCATGACCTGTCAAGGTGACGTTATCAAGTGCCGCATTCGTTTCAAACGCATCGCCGGCCAACGTTGTCCCGTCGTGACGGTTGATCGTAACCTTGCCGCCTGAAATTAAACGTGTGCTCATATTATAATATACGGCGCCATCTGTCTGCAATGCATCATTGGCGTCAGTTGTCGCCGCAACGGGCGGTTTGATTTCAATAACCTGCTCATTCCGTCTGACAATGCCCGTTTCGGCATGAATGTGGATTTCCGTCCCATCCGCATCGACAATAACAGCCTGCGGCTTCGTCAAATAAACAGTATTCGTGTCCGTATCAATCTGAATTTTTTCTGCCGTCAAACGCCATACCAGTTGGCCTGCCTGCTGTTCTTCCAGTTCCGATCCCTGAAACTCAACGAGGTGATCCGGTTTCTTTGCATTTCCGTCCGACGACGGCGTCACCAGCAGAAAATACCAAGCAAGTCCCAACAAAATGATTGTACAGCCGAAAAGAAGGGGCATCTTATTTTTTTTCATGTACGCAATCATTCAGTTCTGTTCCTCCGCTTTCTTCTGCAGCGCGACGATCTCTTCCGGAGCCGTGCTCCAACGATGCTGGAACCAAAGCCATTCCGTCGGATGATCCGTAATAAAGGACTCCGTCAAAACCGCCAGCTGCCTCGTAAATGCCGCAATATCGGCTTCTTTGTCGCCTGTATCGCGGTAATACAGCGCTTCACCGATAATGACGCGGTGACGGTGCGATTCATCGTGAATGACAAAGACGGGGACCACAGGAGACTTGAACTGTTTGGCAAACATGGCCGGCCCACGCGGTGTCGAAGCCATTTTGCCGAGAAACACCTGCGGAACGCCATAGAAGCCGCCGTCCTGATCCGCCAAAAAGCCGAGCAGTTTTTTCCGCTTCAGCGCCCTGGCGGCAATGATCATTTCATTGCCGCCGCGAGCAAAGACCTCCAATCCCATGCGCTCCCTGTTTTCATTTAAAAACCGCGTTACCTGGTCATTGGGTTGTTTTTTTACGATCGTCGTCGTCGGATAGCCGTACAACGCCAAAGCGGCACCCATCCATTCCCAATTACCAATGTGTCCGGTCAATACGATAACGCCTTTATTCTCGGCCAGCGCCGCCTCTAATCGTTCAGGATGATCGAGAACGACGTAATCCGAAATAGTTTCCCTTGTCAATCGGGGCGTATACAATATTTCCATCAACGATTGTCCCAGGTTACGGAATAACTCGTCAATGATTTCATTAGCCCGCTCCTCGCTGCAGCGCAACCCGCGCATGATATGAAAAACGCCGCGCTTCCGCTGCTTTTTCAGGACCTTGCCGATGAGCGGCCCCAACGCTCTGCCCCAGGAGATAATCGTTGAATACGAAAAGAGACAAACAAATTTTCCTACGGCTCGAACGGTATGATATTGCCAACCATTTGACACGATAGCGCTTCCCCTTCCATTACTGCCGCAACGGTGAAAATCCCGAACGGTATCGCTCCAGCACGGCATCCCACTGCGCTTGCTTTTTTAAGATATATTCGACAAACTCCCGTAACGCTCCGTGCCCGCCGGTACGGGTCGAAACCAGTTGCGCCGCTGCCCTTGCCTCAGCGCAGGCGTCGGCAGGCGCACCGGAAAAGGCAACGCCCGACAAAAGCGATAAATCATTCAGATCGTCACCCATATAAGCGACGTCATTGAACGACAACCGTTCTTTTACCAGTATCTTCGCCAACGCACCGTACTTGTCGCCGGCTGCCTGAACGAGATAATCAATATGCAGATCTGCCGCCCGGCGTTCCACCATCGGCGATTTCCGCCCCGTAAGAAAAACAACTTTCAAACCGGCGGCACGGGCCAAGGAAATCCCCATGCCGTCTCTGGCGGAAAACCCTTTCAAGACATCTCCTTCGGGACCGTAATAAATCGTTCCGTCCGTCAATACGCCATCCACATCAAGGGCCAACAAAGAAATATGCCGCCACGTTTCCATCAGACGACTCCCTGACGAAGCAAATCGGTTACATGTACCATACCGACCGCCTTACCGTCATCATCGACAACGGGCAGAACCGTAATCGGTCGCGGCTGATTTTTTTCCATGATATGCAGTGCTTCGGCGGCTAATTTCCCCTGCGTGATGCACCGCGGATTTTTTGTCATCATCGCATCGACAGGCCATTGCAAGAAATTCGACCCCGTTTCCAGACCGCGACGCACATCGCCGTCCGTTACGAGACCGGCCAGACGGCCGTCGTCATCAATGACGGAAACGGCGCCAAGCCCTTTTTCCGTCATCATGAAAAGGGCATCCTTGACGGTACTGTCTGCTGAAATCAACGGATTGTCCTTGCCCTGGTGCATGACTTTATCGACAGTGAGCAGGAGCTTACGCCCCAATGCGCCGCCCGGATGAAAGACGGCGAACTGATCCTTCGTAAAATGGTGCCTCGTAAGCAGAACGACAGCCAAAGCGTCACCCAACGCCAGGGCAACGGTCGTACTTGTCGTCGGCGCCAATCCCAAGGGGCAGGCTTCCTTTTCAACGGATGCGTCGAGAACGACATCGGCATTTTTGGCCAATGTCGAATTGTGGCTCCCTACGACGGCAATCAGTCTTGCCCCGATCCGCTTGAGCGACGGCAGAATATTCAAAATTTCCATCGTTTCACCGCTGTTGGAAAAAGCGATGACAATATCTTGCCCCGTAACCATCCCCAGATCGCCGTGAATGCCTTCACCGGGATGAAGGAAAAGAGCCGGCGTGCCGGTACTGGATAACGTCGCCGAAACCTTTCTCGCAATATGACCGGACTTGCCCATTCCGGTGACAATGACACGCCCTTGTGCTTCGAGAATCAGATTGACTGCATTGACAAAGCTTTGGTTCAGCGTCGGAATCAATGCTTCAATCCCCTTGGCTTCCTGGCGCAGAACCTCTTTTGCTTCTTCTAATATATCCACTACTTCCACCTCATTCTTCAGCCGTTTCTTTACTTTGTTGCGCAATTGCATGGATGGCCATGACATCACGCAGCAAATCCTCCACCTGTGTCAGATAGAGCATGTTCGGCCCGTCGCTGAGCGCTTCCTGCGGATTATCATGAACCTCCATAAAAATACCGTCTATGCCGGCGCCGGCAGCAGCTCTCGCCAAAGTTCCTACATACTGGCGCTGCCCTGCCGATTTCGTACCGGCGCCGCCGGGCAGCTGCACGCTGTGCGTGGCGTCGAAAACGACGGGATAGCCGAAAGAACGCATGATCGGAAAACTGCGCATGTCGACGACCAGGTTATGGTACCCCATCGTCACGCCTCGTTCCGTGAGCAGAATATTTTCATTGCCGCCATGCCTTATTTTTTCGACAACATTTTTCATATCTTCCGGCGCCAGGAATTGCCCTTTTTTAACGTTTACACATTTTCCCGTTGCAGCCGCCGCTTCCAAGAGATCGGTCTGGCGGCATAAAAAAGCGGGAATCTGAATAATATCAAGCACCGCCGCCGCCGGCTTGGCCTGTTCCGCTCCGTGAATGTCGCTGACGACGGGAACCTGCAATTCCTCTTTGATTTCTTGCAGTATGCTTAACCCTTCAGCCAGTCCGGGGCCCCTGTATGACGTGTGCGAAGAGCGGTTCGCCTTGTCGAAAGAAGCTTTAAACACATAGGTCAATCCCAAATTTTCACAAATCGCTTTCATCGCCTTGCCGATCTTCAACGTACGTTCACGGCCTTCAATGACGCAGGGCCCGGCCATTACGAACAGCTTGCCGTCATGGCCGACGTTTATACGGCCTATATGTACACCTTTCATGCCTTTTTCTCCTTTGCAAAATACGCTCGAATCCGCTGTAAGTCTTCCGGCGTATCAATACCGATAAACCGATGCGCCGTTTTGATCACTTTAATCTTATAACCATTTTCGAGAACCCGCAACTGTTCCAGCGATTCAGCTGATTCTAACGGCGTTGGCGCCATGTTTGCATATTTCAGCAAAAAATCGCGTCCATAGGCATAAATACCGATATGCTTACATGGTCTGCTTCCCGCCGTATAGGGGTTCCTGCCGTAGGGAATCAGCGATCGGGAAAAGTAGAGAGCTTCTCCGCAACAGTTGGTGACAACTTTGACGGCGCCGACATCGTCATACTCCTCTTCGGCCAGCGGTGTCGCTACCGTTGCCATCGTAAGGGACGCATCCTCTTCAAAAGCACGGCACAATGAAGAGATTACATCAGCCGTGATCAGCGGCTCGTCACCCTGAACGTTGACGATGACGTCGGCGTCCGGAAAGTGTCCGATCGCCTCTGCCAGACGATCGGTTCCGTTCGTATGGTCTTCGCGCGTCATGACAGCCTTGCCGCCGAATGAGACGACGCAATCATAGACGGACGGAGCATCTGTCGCGATGATGACGTCCGAAAGACACGCCGCCTGTTTCGCCTGTTCATAGACACGCTGAATCATCGGTTTGCCGGCAATGTCCAGCAACGGCTTTCCCGGCAGGCGCGTCGATGCGTAACGTGCCGGAATGATGCAGATAAATTTCATGACATATCCTCCATCGTACGTTTCAATAGTTTTTCCAATTCCTTACGGCCGGCGATGATCTCGATTTCAATGCCGAGCACGTACAGCTCGATTTCGTGTTCCATAATGAAGGTTCCGTCCATCTTTACGGCATCTTTCTCCGTCGTTACCAGGACGGCTTTTTTTTCGGCAGCAACAGCGGCGGCCTGCAGCAGGTCGTCGGACCCGTACCGATGATGGTCGGGGAAACGCACGGTATGGCGCACTTCATACTCCATTTCCCGAAGCGTTTCTTCAAAGGATGTCGGATTTCCCAAAGCCGACAACGCCACGACGCCGCTATCTTCGGAAAGCGAGCCGGCTGCGTTGCCCTGCAGCCAATCCGCAAAGGGCACGCACCACTTCGGTTTATGCACGGCCTCGGCAATGGGGGCCTCCTGATTGTAATGACGCAAAAGGGTATAAATTTTTTCTTTATCTTCCTCGTCGGCAATATCGGCTTTCGTGATGATGAAAATATCGGCGCGCTCCAATCCTTCCAACGGTTCCCGCAGGCTGCCGCGCGGCAGCACTTCCCCGTTACCGACAGGATCGGTGCCGTCTATCAGAACGATGTCCAAATTCCGGCCGAGCTGCCAATGCTGATATCCGTCGTCAAGCAACAGAACCTGTGCATGAAAATCGCGAATCGCCTTGCTGCCGGTTCGCCCTCGGTTTTTACCGACCAGGACGGGTACGCCGGGCAGACTTCTCGCCAACAGGCAGGCTTCATCACCGCCATCTTCAGGCGTAAGGAAAACTTGCCTGCCGTCTGAGACGACGGCGCCTTTTTTTTCGCCGGCAGATCGATATCCCCGATTCAGAACGGCGAGGCAGTACCGTTCCCGTTGCAACCATTTGGCGATCCAGCAGGCCATCGGCGTTTTTCCTGTGCCGCCCATCGTAATATTGCCGATACTGATAACCGGAACAGGCAGAGACTGCGTTGTCCGTTTTCCCGAGACATAGGCGGCATACCGCTTCCGAACACCGTGCTCATATACCTTGGAAACGAACTCCAGCAGTGTTAACACCGCTTTTTCCGGTATCGTATGATTTGCCCCGTTGATCAGGGACAGATACCAATCCGCTATTGATTGCTGCACAGACATTTTTTTCATCTCCACAATTGCAGATCACTTAACAACCGTTGTAGCTCTTGTAAATTGCGCGCCGTCGCACCTTGATTCTCACTGACGACGGAGAGACAGCTGGCCTTCATCCGGTCAGCCCGCTTCCTGTCAGTCAGGATATCAATACAGGTTGCGATAAATTCCGTTTCATTCTGCACCATGACACAGGCGCCGCGACTGCTCAACAGTTCGAATATTTCAACAAAATTGAACATATTCGGACCGACGACGATCGGTTTGCCGTGCGCTGCCGGTTCCAAAATATTATGACCGCCGACACGAACCAAGCTGCCGCCGACAAAAATCAGATCGCCTAAACTGTACACACGTCCCAACTCGCCGATCGTATCGAGCAGGATACCGTCATACGGTCCGGACGGAAGCTTTCCCTTCTGCATATCGCTCCGCTTGGCCATGGAAATACCATACCGCAATCCTTCATCATGGATGATATCGGCCTGATATACGTACCGCGGCGCAATAATCAGGCGCGCTTCAGGGAAATTCTCGCGCACGCGGCTGAAAGCTTTGTATACAGCGCCGTTCTCTCCTTTGTGCGTACTACCGGCAATCATGATCGGATACGGGTTGTCGGGAAACCCGAATTCGCGCAACAGTTTTTTCTTTTCTTCTGCCGTCACAATACCGTAGGTCTGATCATATTTCGTATTCCCCGTGATAACAACCTTTTCCGCCGCCGCGCCGATAGAAATGATATAGTCGGCATCGATCCGGCTCTGCATGCAAAAAACGCGGATCGTAGACAAAACACGGCGCGTAAAAAACGTGATGATGCGATATCGTTTGGCGCTCCGCACGCTGATGCGGCCGTTCATCATCATGACGGGAATATGCTTGTGCGCCGCAATGCGCAGAAAATTGGGCCATATCTCCGTCTCCACCAAAACGATAACCTTCGGTTTGACGATATTCAATATTCTGTTGGTAAAATACGGCAAATCGAGAGGAAAGTACAAAATCCCGTCAGCGCTGTCTATGATTTGGTGTGCCATGCGGAACCCCGTCGCCGTAACGACGGATACGATGAGAATCTCCTCCGGGTGATCGCGCCGAATCTCCCGGACAATCGGGCTGGCAGCCACTATCTCGCCGACAGAAGCCGCATGAATCCAGATCGCCTGACGATTGGCGATTTTCTGTTTCAAATCGGCGGGCAAATAACCGATGCTCTGTTTGATACGCTGATAAAAGCCTTCTTCCTTGACCAGTCTGTAAATCAGTACCGGTATCAACGAGGCCCAATACATGACCAACAGAATATTATAAAGCCAGTAAAGAGACTTTGCTTTCAAATTAGATATCATACTGCTTCCTCTGTACTTTTGTTGAACTGGACGGCATACAGGCTGGCGTACAGCCCTTGCCGCGCCAGCAAATCATCATGCGTTCCCATTTCCGCAATACGGCCATGATCGATAACGACAATTTTGTCGGCATTGCGAACCGTACTCAGGCGATGCGCGATGACAACGGCTGTACGCCCTTGCATCAGTCGATCTAAAGCTGCCTGAACGATTTTTTCGCTTTCCGTATCTAGCGCCGACGTCGCTTCGTCCAGAATCAGGATCCGCGGATTCTTTAAAATGGCTCTGGCAATAGCGATACGCTGCCGCTGGCCGCCGGAAAGAGCGCTGCCGCGGTCGCCGACAACGGCGTCATAACCGCCGGGCAACTCCATAATGAACTCATGCGCATTAGCAGCTTTTGCCGCGGCGACGACCTCCGCAGCGTCAGCGTCAAGCCGTCCGTAAAGGATGTTTTCCCGTATCGTGGCGTTGAAAAGCATCGTCTCCTGCGGCACCAGACCAATCTGATTGCGCAGCGATGAAAACGTGACGTCTCTGACGTCGATACCGTCGATCCGCAAGGCTCCGGCCGTGACATCATAAAAGCGCGGCAGCAAATTGGCTACCGTCGACTTGCCGGCGCCGCTGGGACCGACCAGGGCAACCACTTCACCCGGTGCGACGGACAGATCGAAATGATTCAGCGCCAAGTGCTCCTGATCATAAGCGAAAGATACGCAATCGAACTCGATTCGCCCCTGTACAGTTGCCAGCGTGACGGCATTTTCCTTCTCCTTGACGTCGGCAGTCGTATCCAACGTTGCAAAGACTCTGTCGGCAGCTGCCAGGGATTTCTGGATATCACCGTAAATCTCACTGATTCGCCGCACCGGATTCGCTAAATTAATGGCATAAATCAAAAAAGCAATCAACGCGCCTGCCGTCATTTTCCCTTCAATAACGCTCATGCCGCCGTACCAGATGATACCGGTGACGGCAATGGCGGCAAAAAATTGGATGAACGGTGTCAGCATGGAAGTCAGCTTCGTCGTTTTCATCAGGGCCCAGAAATTATTGTCATTCTGCACCATAAAACGCCTGATCTCAAAATCTTCACGATTGAAGGAGCGGATAATCCGAATGCCCGAAATCGCTTCTTCCAACAGCGACGTAATATCCGCCATCTTGCCCTGCACCTCGTGGCCAGCCCGGCGCAGACGGCCGCCGAAAAAATTGATCGTCACGACGACGAGGGGAACAATGACCAAGGTCAGCAGTGTCAACTTCCAGTACAAATAAACCATGGAGATCAGCGAGCCGATGAGAATGACTGCTTCCTGAACGAAAGAGATCAAATTCCCGGCAATCGCCGTCTGCAGCGCCGTGACATCATTCGTCAAATTGCTCATGATATCGCCCGTCTTGCGCCTGTCATAGTAGGATAACGACAGGGTTTGCAGGTGACGGTACAGTTTTTCGCGGATATCATTGACAATTTTCTGCCCAACATAGCTCATTAAATACCGCTGTCCGAAATAGAAGAAACCGCGCAGGAAAAAAAGAATCAAAATACCGATGACGATCAGGTTCAGCGTATATACATCTTTGTTTGCCAGGACCTTGTCAATAACATCCTTGATCAGCCACGGCACGACGACGTTGCTCAAGCCGGAAAAAGCCATACAGACAACGGCGATAGTCAGCCGTTTGGTATATGGTTTAACAAAGGCCAACAGCCTTTTGTAGCTTTGCCAGCTGTTATATTGTTCCATCCAGAGATTTCTCCTTTATGAATCGTAAAATGGCGGCAGCAGTTCGTTCCATCGAGCCGCCTTCCCCCATTTCCGCTCTGACTGCGGCCAAAGCCTTGACGGCAGTCTGCCGCTGCGTCTCATGCTGCAATAGCGGAACGACGGCGGCGGCAATATTCTCACCGGTCACTTCGTCCTGCCAGAGCTCCGGTATAATGCGGCGGCCCATAATAATATTGGGCAAACCGATACTTTCGATGTGCACCAGTATCTTGGACAAAGCATATGACAAGGCTCCGATCCGGTAAACCAACAATGTCGGCACTGCCATCAAGGCCGTCTCCAAGGTCGCCGTTCCGGAAGCCACGACAGCGGCGCTACTGATCTGCATCATGTCATACGTATGATCCTCTCCGATATGTACCGCCAGACCGCTCGCCGCAACGAGGTCCCGCAAAATACCGCCGTCAATCGTCGAAGCCCGCGGCATGATAAACTGGACCTCCGGGATAGCTTCGGCGATCAGCTTCGCTCCTTCCAACATCGTCGGCAACAGCCCCGTCACCTCCTGCATCCGGCTGCCCGGCATGAGGAGAACGACGGGCTTGTCCGCAGAAAGACCGAAATACGCATAAGACGCCGCTTTTGTCAGCGCAGGGCGGACGGTGTCTAAAAGCGGATGCCCCGTATAGATAACGTTGGCTCCGATGGCCCGATACAGATCCGCTTCAAAAGGAAAAAGGGATACGGCCAGATCCGTATATTTGGCAATAACGGGTCCGCGGCCCTTCTGCCAGGCCCAAATCGTCGGTAAGATGTAATAAATGACCGGTATACCGGCGGCTTTCGCCTTCTTGATCAGGCGCATGTTAAAACCGGGATAATCGATACAGACCAAGGCATCCGGTCTTTCTTCCGCCATCAATTTGACGAGGAAGGAACGGAGCCGAAAGAAAAAGGGGATTTTTTTGATAATTTCACCGATACCGATAAAACCGAGATTCTTGATATCGTAACGGATATCGACACCGGCCGCAGCCATCTGACTGCCGCCCATGCCGATCAATTCAACCGACGGCTCCAGTTTTTTTAAAGCGCTGGCCAGATTGGCGCCATGAAGATCGCCGGAAGCTTCTCCGGCAGAGAGCATAATTTTCATCTGCGCCGCTCCTACGTCCCGTCGACGGCACAGATGCAGACGCCTTTTTCATTCGCCAGAGATAGCACCGCTTCCTGTTCGACGAAAAGAGTTCGCCCCGCCTCCATTGCCAAAACGGTACAACCGCTTTCCAACATTGACTGCAATGTCGTCCTGCCGACAGCCGGCACATCAAAACGCCAGTCCTGATTCGGCTTGGCGACTTTGACGACGACGGCTCTGCCTCGTCCCAGTTCGCCGCCGCGGCGGATGCAGGCGTCAGTCCCTTCAATCGCCTCGACAGCCATAACGGCCTTCTGCTTAACGACGACGGTCTGACCGATATCGAGTCCGCCGATAGCTTTAGCCGCCGCAAAGCCGAAACGGATATCTTCAGCTTCTTCGGCTGTCGGCCGGCGTTTCGTCAATACTCCGACCGGCGGCAACAACGGTTTCAGATAGGCCGTCTGATCGACGATTTCAATCCCGTCTTTGGCCAGTTCATCAACAATGGCCAACATAATCGTATCGTCCTTGCGATTGTGCAGAGCCGCCAATAATTTGATCGCCCGAAAATCGGGAAATTTCAGACCTCGGAACAGTATTTCCTTCGTCACCTTGCCGATCATCGTGACTTTGGAAACGCCTTCGCCTTTCATGGTCTTAATGATCTTGTCCAATTTGGCCACATTGATCTTATAATATATATTCGCTTCCCTTTCCAGTTCCGGCGCCGTCCCTTCGACAACGGCAATGACGACTACTTCATGCCCCGTCGTCTGGGCTGCGCGCATAAATTCGACGGGAAGGTTGCCGATACCGGCTAAAAGACCGAGCTTTTCCATTTTATCACCTTATGTAATAAAGTTTGCATTTACTTTTACATTATACAAAAAAACTGCGTATCTGTCAGTATCGGCAACCTTCCTTAGCAAAAAAAGACCGGCAAGACAATGCCTTGCCAGCCTTCTGCTCCGCTCATTTTGTGCCGCGGCAAATACCTCGTTCGGCATTGCGCAAAAAGCGCAGAAAATGCTCCACTTCTTCATAACTGTCCAGTTCCTGCTCCATCTCGGTGATAGCTTGCCCCAGATTCAACCCGGAACGATACAAAATGCGGAATGCTTTTTTCAATTCACGCCGCACCGTTTCGGATATGCCGGCGCGAGAAAGGCCGACACTGTTCAAGCCGATGCAACGAGCCGGCTGCCCATCGGCAATGACAAAAGGAGGAATATCCTGAACGACTTTCGCCAAACCGCCGATCATGCAATTGCGGCCTGCTTTGACAAACTGATGAACGCCTGCCATACCGCCGATTACGACACGATCTTCGACGATAACGTGTCCTGCCAGACCGGCGCAATTGCTCATGATGACATGATTGCCGACATTACAGTTATGCGCAATATGCGTACATGCCTGAAAGAGACAGTCGCTGCCGATCCGCGTTTCTTCGCCTTCACCGGTCGCACTGCTGACCGTCACAAACTCACGAAATACCGATCTGTCCCCGATGATGACAAAGCTTTTCTCGCCATGATATTTCAGATCCTGCGGCTCGGAGCCAATAGATGCCGACGGAAAAAAGCGGCACTCCTCACCAATCGTCGTCCAGCCGTCGATCGTCACATGGGCCATAATCTCCGTACCCCTGCCTATCTTCACATGAGGTCCGATAACGGCATAAGGTCCGATCTTGACGCCCGGACCGATTTCCGCCTGCGGATCGATAACAGCCGTCGGATGTATGCACTGCACCAGGCTTTCCTTTTCCTCGGTCATTAAAGTCACTCCTCGTTTACTTTTTGTTTCCATGGGAAAGAACAAAAATTTCCATTTCGTATATACTTATACTCCCTGCAAGCTGTTCATTTATGCCTGCCAGGAGATCGCAAAATCAGATTATTATACCATATATACGTCAAGATCAGCCGAATTTCACAAAAATACGGCTTAATACTTCTATTCTTCCGAATCCTGTCCAGGCATCAGCGCAAAAAGATATTCCCCTTCGGCACAAACCGTATCGCCGACCTTACCTATCGCTTTGACTTTTCCCATCATGCCCTTTATCTTAACAATATCGGCACGCATGACGACTTGGTCGCCAGGCCGCACGGGGTGACGGAAACGCAACTTGTCGATCCCCGTAAAGAAAGGGATGAGACCGCGGTTCTCTTCAGGATATAGCAAGGCTACGCCGCCGACCTGCGCCATGGCTTCGGCCAGAAGGACGCCGGGCATGACGGGCTTGCCGGGAAAGTGGCCTTGAAAGAAGAGCTCGTTAAAAGTCGCATTTTTGATGCCGACGGCATATTTCATCGGTTCCAATTCGACGATCCGATCGACTAAGAGCATGGGATAGCGATGCGGCAAAATTTCCATAATATCGGTTACTTCCAAAATCATTTCAATACCTCCTGATCAAGTTCTTCATCAATGGCCTGCGCCAGCAAATTATTCAATTTATGACTTGATTTGACGGCAATGACATGCCCTTTGAGCGGTCTGCCGAGCAACGCCAAATCGCCGATGACATCCAATACTTTATGTCGCACGAGTTCATCGCCGCTACGCACGCGGGAGAGACATGTCGTCGCATCGTACACGACGACGTTCTCAATTGTGCCGCCTTTGCCGAGCCCCATTTTCCGGAGCATTTCCAATTCCTGCGTGAATGCGATCGTACGGGCAAAGGCGATTTCCCTGATATAGGATTCTTCCGTGACTTCTGCGTCAAAAAACTGGAGCCCCAGCAAGGGATGCGGATTGATAGATGTAAAGGTAATCCGAAATCCGTCATACGGAATAACGGCGACAAATTTGTCCTCTTCCTGGATGATATGCTGCTGCCGTACGACGGCGTACCGTTTTGGCTCCGTCAGGGAGGCAATGCCCGCCCGTCGAATGAGCTCAACGAAATCCCGGCTGCTGCCATCGCCGACCGGCGGCTCGGCGGAATCCATTTCCACGATGCAGTTATCAATTCCCAATCCCTGCAAGGCCGACAGGAGATGTTCCACTGTAAACACCTTCGCCGCTCCCCGTTCCAAGGTCGTCGCCCGCATCGTGTTCGTTACACAGGCAAGCCGTGCCGGTACAGATGGCTTGCCGGGCAAGTCGGTACGGACGAAACAAATGCCCGTATCCGCCGCCGCAGGACGCAGCACCATATGCACGTCCGCTGCCGCATGAAGACCGATGCCGTCATAAGCAACGGAATCAGCTAATGTCGTTTGGACTGAACCAGACATGTAAATCCCTCCTTTCCCCGTTTATGGAATAGATTTAGCTATACTTTTTAATTATACCTTATTTATCATTACCTTGACAAACGTTACTTTTGATTTGTCGCTTTTCGTTTCTCATCGGTACCGAGGCGAAAAAAGTAATACACATTTTCCGCTGCAAGCCGATTCATGCCGTCTACGGCAGCCAATTCTTCGAGCGAAGCGGCTTTCATTTCGTCAAGACTCCCAAAAGCCTGCCACAATGCCTTGCGCCGTTTCGGCCCTATGCCGGCGACGTGATCCAGGACGGAAACGAGATTCCGTTTACCGCGCAGTTTGCGGTGATAGGTAATGGCGAAACGATGCGCTTCATCCCGGATAGCTTGAAGCAACTGCAATTCCGGTGCGTGGTGATCAAAGATAATCGCATCGGAACGGCCTTCAACAAAGACCTCTTCAATCCGCTTGGCCAAGCTGATGACAGGCGCCGCCGCACCGGCGCCGCGGATGACCGGCAAGGCCGCATGCAGCTGTCCCTTGCCGCCGTCAATGACGATCAGATCCGGTTCGGGCCAATCCGTTTCGTTGTAACGCCGCGCCATGATCTCCGCCATAGCGGCGAAGTCGTCCGGTTTTCCCTGCACCGTTTTCAGCTTAAAACGGCGATATTCACTTTTGGCCGGCCTGCCGCCTTCAAAGACGACCATGGAAGCCACCGTCTCGCTGCCCTGAATATGCGAAATATCAAAACACTCCATCCGTTCCGGCAGTTGCGGCAGATCAAGAGCGCGAGCCAACGCTTCAACGGCGCCGCTCGTCTTATCGAGGTCGTGTTGCCACTGAAGCCGCCGCTGTTCCATCAGCACAGCGGCATTGTTCTCCGCCATTTCCAGTAATCTTCGCTTCATGCCCCGCTGCGGCACGACGAGTGTGACATGCTGCCCCTTTTGTCCGATCAGCCGATGTTCGTAAGCCGCCTGTTCCCGGACGGCAGGAACGATGATTTCCTTCGGTACAAAAACGCCGGCAACATAGTACTGGTCCAAAATCGCTTCCGTCAATGCGGCGTCGGTTTCATCCAGGCTGTTTTCCAGACTGAACGTTTCCCGTCCCATGAGCTTGCCGCCACGTATCGTATAAATCTGCACACAAGTCTGTCCCGCCGAGCGGGCAAACCCGATAACATCCGTATCCCCGCCTTGCGTGACGATATCCTGCTGGGATTGAATAACCTTCAATGCCGTCGCCTGATCGCGATACATGGCGGCTTTCTCAAATTCCATTTTTTCGGCGGCCTCTTCCATTTGCCGCTGCAACTGCAGCAGCAATTCCGTACTGCGTCCTTCCAACGCGTCCACAGCCCGCAGGGCAAGCTTGCGATAAGCTTCTTTGGAAATATACCCGACGCAAGGCGCATCGCAGTGCCCCAAATGATATTGCAAACACGGCCGCTGCACGCGCATGGAACGGCAGGTCCGGAGGCGAAGCGCCGCCTGCATCGCCTTCAAGACGCGATGGACGGCGCCGGCATCGGCGTAAGGTCCGAAATACCGAGCGCCGTCGCGCATGACGCGGCGCGTCATGAACATGCGGGGAAAATCTTCTTGCAGCGTCACCTTGATATATGGATAGGTCTTGTCGTCGCGCAGCATGATATTATAGCGGGGGTGGTGCTTTTTGATCAGCGTATTCTCGAGAATCAGCGCCTCCATCTCGTTCGCCACGACGATCGTTTCCAAATCGACGGCGTGGCTGAGCATGGCCGCAACCTTCACAGCCCTGTTGGTATCGTTGTGAACATAGCTCTTGACGCGGTTGCGCAAATTGATCGCTTTACCGACGTACAGGATACGTCCCCGTCCGTCTTTCCACAGGTAAACGCCGGGTTCGGTCGTCAAATTCCGTACCTTTTCCAGTACGCCTTCACTAAACGCCATGGCGCGCCTCTTCGGTCATCAACCGTCGCGTCCGCTCCAGGACGGGTTGCAGAAACTTTCCCGTATACGATGCCGCCGCCTGGCAGATCTGTTCAGGCGTACCGACGGCCACGACCGTACCGCCGCCGTCGCCGCCTTCAGGCCCCAAATCGATAATATAATCGGCCGTTTTAATGACATCAAGGTTATGCTCAATAACGACGACCGTGTCGCCGCCGTCAACAAGCAGCCGGAGTACCGTCATCAGCCGGTGGATATCCGCCGCGTGCAGCCCCGTTGTCGGTTCATCAAGAATATAGAGCGTCCGTCCCGTACTCCGTTTCGACAGCTCCGTCGCCAACTTGACACGCTGCGCCTCGCCGCCTGACAACGTCGTCGCAGGCTGACCTAACCGAATATAGCCGAGCCCCACTTCCTGCAAGGTCTGCAACTTGTTCAGGATACGTGGCAAATTGGCGAAAAACTCGCAAGCGTCATCAACGGTCATATTCAACACGTCGGCAATCGTTTTCCCCTTGTATTTCACTTCCAGCGTTTCCCTGTTGTAGCGCGCGCCGCGGCAAACTTCGCAAGGCACATAAACATCAGGCAAAAAATTCATTTCTATGCGAATAATGCCGTCGCCGTGACAGGCTTCACAGCGGCCGCCTTTGATATTAAAACTGAAACGACCGGCCTTGTATCCCCTGATCTTGGCTTCTGCCGTCTGACTGTAAAGTTGGCGAATAAAATCGAAGACACCCGTATACGTGGCCGGATTCGACCGAGGCGTCCTGCCGATCGGCGACTGATCGATATTAATGAGTTTGTCAATATGTTCCGTTCCCTGCAAGGATTTGAACTTACCGGGACGGTGAGGCGTCCCGTAGACGGCCTCCGCCATGCCCTTGTACAGGATTTCATTGACAAGGGTCGATTTCCCCGAGCCGGAAACGCCCGTAACGACAGTCAGCGTACCGAGAGGAAAAGAAACGTCAATATTTTTCAGGTTATGCTCTGCGGCGCCGATAATATCGATTGTCATCCCGTTGCCGGGACAACGCCGCTGCGGCAACGGCACATATTTCGCGCCGGAAAGATACTGGCCTGTCAGGGACTCCCGGCAGGCCATGATGTCGTCAGCCGTACCTTGAGCAACGATCTGGCCGCCATGTTCACCGGCTGCGGGACCGATATCCAAAATATAGTCGGCAGCGCGCATCGTATCTTCATCATGTTCGACGACAATCAGCGTATTGCCGATATCGCGCAGATGCCGCAAGGCCTGAAGCAGTTTTTCATTATCCCGCTGGTGCAGACCGATTGACGGTTCATCGAGAATGTACAGAACGCCGACGAGACCCGAACCGATTTGTGTGGCCAGCCGTATACGCTGCGCTTCCCCGCCGGACAAGGTGCCTGCCGTCCGGGACAGCGTCAAGTACTCCAAACCGACAGTTTGCAGAAATTGCAGACGCCCCCTGATCTCCTTTAAAACCTGCTTGGCAATGAGTTGTTGTCTTTCCGTCAGCTGTACCGTCTCAAAAAATGCGATCATTTCACGGACAGTCATGTCCGTCAGTTGCTGAATATTGATACCGCCGATCTTGATAGCCAGCGCTTCCGGTTTAAGCCGGGCGCCGTGGCAGACCGAACAGGGCTTCACCGTCATGAACTGCTCGAATTGATCACGCATCATATCGGAGGACGCCTCCCGGTAACGCCGTCTGATCATCGGCATGACACCTTCAAAGGGCGTCGTAAATGTTTTCACTTCACCGCGCATGTTTTCATATTCAAATACGCAGGGATCGTCAGAACCCCAAAGGACCTTTTCCTGCAACGCACCGGGTAAATCGGCAAAGGAATTGTCCAGACCGAATCCCTGCGGCTTCAGCAGGCCGCCGAGCTGCCTCATGAACCAGGCGTTGGGGTTACTGCTCAACGCCGCCACGGCCCCCTCTGCAAAGGTCTTGTTCCGGTCAGGAATGACAAGGGATTCGTCGACTTCTCTCGTGCTGCCGATGCCGGAACAGGCGGGGCAGGCGCCGAAGGGACTGTTGAAAGAAAAAAGGTGCGGCTCGATTTCGGGCAGGCTGATATGGCAGTCAGGGCAGGCAAAATGCTGACTGTACGTCAGTACCTCCTGCGTTTCCAACCGATAGACGCGCACAATACCGTCGCCCAACCTGGCCGCCGTCTCCAGGGAGTCCGTAAGGCGCGATACGATTTGTTCTTTGACGACCAGACGGTCCACGACGACTTCTATCGTATGCTTCTTGTTCTTTTCCATCGGAATGTCGTCGGAAAGCAGATACATGGCGCCGTCAACGCGGACACGGACATAGCCGTCTTTGACCAGCCGGGACAGCACCTTCTGGTGCGTCCCCTTGCGGCCATCTACAACGGGCGCCATAATCATGACCTTCTCTCCGTCGCCGAGCGCCAGGACGGCATCGGCCATCTGCTCAATCGACTGCTGCCGGATCGGCTTGCCGCAGTGCGGACAAAAGGCTTCGCCGGCACGGGCGTAAAGAAGCCGCAAGTAGTCGTAAATCTCCGTCACCGTGCCGACTGTCGAACGGGGATTGCGGCTCGTTGTCTTCTGGTCAATGGAAATCGCCGGCGACAACCCTTCAATATAATCGACGTCAGGTTTATCCATTTGCCCCAAAAACTGCCTGGCATAGGCGGAAAGGGATTCGACGTAGCGTCGCTGCCCTTCGGCGTAAATCGTATCGAAAGCCAGCGACGATTTCCCCGATCCCGACAATCCCGTAAAAACGACAAAACTATCGCGCGGCAATTTGACATCTATGTTTTTTAAATTATGCTGTCTGGCGCCTTTTATCTCAATATATTTATCAGTTGGCATCACTGTTGTCTACTCCCTTTTCCGCCTTTATCGGCAGTCGTCTTCAGGCGCCTGCGGTCGGGACGGCGTACTTTACGGACAAACTTCGCCTGCGGCATATCTTCACCTTGCAATTCCTTCGGCAGCGTATCGTCACAAGCCAGCGCCGAAAGCTGTTGTCGCAGTTCTCCCAAGCGGTCGCGCAGCTGCGCGGCCTTTTCAAATTCCAGAGTTTTCGAAGCCTGCTTCATCTGTTCCGTCAAGGTATGGATAACTTTATGGAGCGCCTCTTTCGTCAATCCCTCGCCTTCCCCTTCATAGGCGCTTCTGTCTTCCGCTACCTTTGTCAGTTCGATCAGATCAACGACGTCTTTGCGAATAGACTGCGGCGTAATGCCGTGCGCTTCGTTATACGCCGCCTGCACTTCACGCCGCCGCTGCGTCTCTTCCATGGCACGCGCCATCGATCCCGTAACGACGTCGGCGTACATAATAACCTGACCGTTGGCATTACGCGCGGCGCGCCCCATCGTCTGAATCAGCGACGTGTCGGAACGCAAAAAACCTTCTTTATCGGCATCGAGAATGGCGACGAGAGAAACTTCCGGCATATCGAGCCCTTCACGCAGTAAATTGATGCCGACGAGAACATCGAAAACACCGGCGCGCAGATCGCGGATGATCTCGGCCCGTTCAATCGTCGCAATATCGGAATGAAGATAGCGGACGAGAATTCCCATTTCCTTTAAATAATCGGTCAAATCTTCTGCCATCTTTTTGGTCAGCGTCGTTACCAGGACCCGTTCATGGCGTTCCATCCGCCGGTGTATCTCGCCGAGTAAATCATCCATCTGGCCGGCAATCGGTCGCACTTCCACCAAGGGATCCAACAGCCCCGTAGGTCGGATAATCTGCTGTGCCAAATTCGTCTGCACGTCCATTTCGTAGTCGCCGGGCGTGGCGCTGACATAGATAATCTGATTGATCCGTTCGACAAATTCATCGAAATTCAGCGGCCTGTTATCGAGAGCCGACGGCAGGCGAAATCCGTATTCAATCAACGACGTCTTGCGGGAACGGTCACCGGCGTACATAGCCCGCAACTGCGGCAGCGTCACATGCGATTCGTCAATCATGATCAGGAAATCGTCGGGAAAGTAATCGAGCAACGTATAAGGCGCTTCTCCGGCCTGACGGCCCGACAAATGGCGTGAATAATTTTCGATTCCCGAACAATATCCCATTTCTTCCATCATTTCCATATCGTACCGCGTCCGCTGTTCCAGCCGCTGCGCTTCCAGCAGACGGCCGGCCTCTTTCAGCAGTTTCAGCTGCTCTTCCAATTCACGGCTGATCGTGCCGATGGCCCTCTCCATCTTTTCCTTTGTCGTCACATAATGACTGGCCGGATAAATGGCGACGTGCTTGCGTTCCGCCAATACCTCTCCGGTCAACACGTCGACTTCCGTCAGCCTGTCGATTTCATCGCCGAACATTTCGACGCGAATGACGGAACTGTCAAACGCGGCCGGAAAAATCTCGATCGTGTCGCCGTGAACGCGAAACGTGCCGCGGCGCAGTTCCATGTCATTCCGCGTGTATTGAATATCGACGAGCTTACGAAGAATCTCTGCTTGTCCCTTTTCCTGTCCCAGGCGAAGCGACACGACGAGATCACTGTAATCTTCCGGGTCACCTAAGCCATAGATGCAGGAAACGGAAGCGACGATAATGACGTCGCGCCGTTCAAAGAGGCTCATTGTCGCCGAATGGCGCAGCTTATCAATCTCATCATTAATGGACGCATCTTTTTCAATATAGGTATCCGTCGTGGCAATATACGCCTCCGGCTGATAGTAGTCATAATAGCTGACAAAATATCCGACCTCGTTGTCGGGAAAGAAAGCTTTGAATTCACTGCAAAGCTGCGCCGCCAGCGTTTTGTTATGCGCAATGACCAGCGTCGGCTTCTGAACAGCTTCAATAACCTTGGCCATCGTAAACGTCTTCCCCGTACCTGTAGCGCCGAGCAAGACCTGCGCCCATTGCCCGGTTGCCACGCCCCGGGCCAGCGACCGGACGGCTTCCGGCTGGTCTCCCATCGCCTCATACGGCGCGACGACGCGAAAACGGCGGCTGTCGTCGTAATCTTTATTATGCCCTGCTACATCCATTTTTACCCCTGCTATAAAAAATAATAATTATCAATGAAATGTACCTGTATCATACCATAAGAGCGAACATATGTACACCTCCTCCTTTTCGGCGTATGCGCGAATCTGTCCGGCTGCGGAAAGATAGTTTAAAGTTTATTTAACTTTTCGTACACCTTTCTTTAATGAGGCCAGGTATGCTCATTACATCACGCAGTGAAAGAAGGTTTCCCATGAAGCGTTTACGACAAGAACATCCTTATCTCGTTTTGCTCTTTTTCGCTCTTTTTTTGTATCTGCTGGGCAACAATCTGCTAGCTGTCACCGACACGTCAGAATCGAATTACGCCTTAACGGCAAAAGAAATGGTCCAGTCAGGCGATTGGATTTCTCCACAAATTTTTGGCCGTTACTGGTATGATAAACCGATTTTTTACTACTGGGAGTTGGCATTGTCCTTCAAGCTCTTCGGCTTCAATGAATTCGCCGCCCGTTTTCCTTCAGCCGTCATGGGAACGCTTTCCCTTCTGTTCACATATTGGTTCGCCAATCGCGCCTACGACGCAAAGACCGCTTGGCGGGCCGCCGTTATCTTGGGCACGAGTACGGAATTTTTTCTGCTTTCCAAAGCCGTCATTACAGACGCCTCTCTTTTCCTCTTCACGAGTGCCGCCATCGCCTTTTTTTACTTGGGCTATAAGGAAAACGCCCGTTACTACTACGGCTGTTATCTGTTCGCCGCCTTGGCGACCTTGACCAAGGACCCGATCGGCCTTTTTCTGCCCGGCTTCGCCGCCCTGGTCTTCCTCTTTCTCAAAAAGGACCTGCACGAATTCATGCGCCTTCATTTCTTTTCGGGCATGATGCTCTTTTTCAGCCTCACCGGTCTCTGGTACGGCACGATGTATTGCCTGCACGGCGCCGATTTTCTGATAAACTTCCTGGGTGTGCACAACGTCCTCAGGGCGACCGTCTCGGAGCATCCCGGACAAAATAAGTGGTACTTTTACCTGATCGTTTATGCCGTCGGGTTTTTGCCGTGGAGCTTTATTCTGCCCGTTTCGTTATATAAAAAATGGAAACGCCATGACCTGCAGTTCCGGAAAGCCGCCGATATTACCCGACTGCTCCTAATCTATATGGCAGTCATATTGATCTTTTTCGAATTAGTCGCCACCAAATATTCTACGTATACTTTTCCGGCCCTGTTCTCCTTCGCCATCTTGTCCGCCGTCCTCTGGAAAGATGCCGCCGTGCCGGTCAAGGCGGTCGGCGCCTCCTGCTTTGCAATCTACATCGCCTTGACCTTACTGTTCGCTCCGACGATCATGCTGCGCCAATCGGGCAAAGAAATCGGCACGCAACTGCGCGTCATGGACACAACGGCCGGGCCGATCTGCTTTGACGGCTTTTATCGGACATCAGCCGTCTTTTACAGCGACAAAAAAATTTATGCAACGGCACCGGCCGCGGACCTCGAAAAGCTGAAACCACACGGGCTGAGTTGGAATGCAAAAAACGTCATGCCCATGATGGCTATTGAAGGAGCAACGACAACGCCGGGCAGCACCCTTGTCAGAGAGGCGCAAAAGCCGATAACACCGGCCTTATTCCTGCAACAATGGGGAATAACGACGGCAGGACCGGGCGACACGTCCGAGGAAACAGTAAATAAGTATACGATTTTACAAAAGAAATAGAACTTGTCATACTACTACATTCAACTGTTTGCCAAAAATCCCCGACAGAAATACTGCTACCGTATTTCTGTCGGGGATTTTTCTATGTTATAGAAAAGAGGGTGCGCGTTTATTATTGAGCCATCATGGCCGCCACCTTGTTGGCGAAGGCAACGGGATCATCGGGCATGATCCCTTCCAGGAGCAGGGCCTGATCGTAAAGGAGACCACAGTAATCGCGGAAACCGTCGGTATCTTTACCGCCTTCATGCAAATACTGCAAGCGGCTGAAAAGATCATGGTGCGGATTGATTTCTAAAATCCGCCGTGCCTTAAGCATCGGATTATCGGCAGCGGCAAAAGCCTGCTCCATTGCGATGGAGGGACCTGCCGCATCAGCTACAAGGCAAACGGCGCCGGTCTTCAGGCGGTTCGAGAGACGGACGTCGACGACCTTGCCGTCCAAAACCGACTTCATATCGCTGAGAAGAGCTTCATTCGACTTGGCCATATCTTCATTTTTCTTCTTTTCCGCCTTGAACGCCTCGTCTTCCAAATCCAGATCGCCGCGGCTGATAGAATGAAATTTCTTTCCTGCATATTCGCCAACGGCTTCAACGGCAAATTCGTCGACAGGGTCAAGCATGTACAACACTTCCAGATCCCGTTCGCGAAGCAATTCCATTTGCGGCAACCCGTCGATGGCCGCCTTATCCTTGCCTGTCGCATAATAGATCTTTTCCTGACCGTCTTTCATGCGCGCCGTATATTCCTTTAAGGAGCAAAGCTTGCCGTCTTTAGACGACATGAACAGAAGCAGATCCTTTAACTTATCCACCTTGTTCTCGCCGCTCATCATGCCGCTGTAAATACCTATTTTCAACGATTTTCCGTATTCGGCCCAGAACTTTTCATAGCTTTCGCGTTCCTTATCCATTTTTCTCGTCAACGTCTTGAGAATATTCTTTTCCAGATTTCTGCCGATAAGTTTTAATTCGCGGCTCTGCTGCAATAATTCACGGGAAATATTCAAAGACAGATCCGGCGAATCGACGAGCCCCTTTACAAACCGGAGATAGTCTGGCAACAGGTCCTTACATTTGTCCATAATGAATACGTGTCGGGAATACAGCTGGATGCCCGGTTCATAATCACTGTAATACAGATTGAACGGAGCACTGCCGGGAATGAAGAGAAGCGACGTATATTCGACGGCGCCTTCCGCCTTCGTATGGAAAATCTCCATCGGTTCATCCCATTCGTAGAATTGGTGTTGGAAAAAGTCCTTATACTCTTCCGGCTTGATGTCCGATTTGCTGCGGGTCCACAAAGGCTGCATCGAATTCAATGTCCGCAACTCGTTTCGTTTTTCCGCCGCAGCCCCTTCCACCGGTTTGCCTTCGGCATCTTTCGGAACTTCTTCAATGACGAAATTCATCGTAATCGGATAACGGATGTAATCCGAATACTTTTTGACCAGACGCTGCAACGTATACGTATCCGTATAGTTTTCATCGCTGCCGGCAGCGCAAAAAGCATCCTGCAAGGTCACGATGATTTCGGTGCCGTGTTTTTCTTTTTCGCATTCTTCCAACGTATAGGCGCCG
The DNA here is from genome assembly GCF_000478965.1 of Megasphaera vaginalis (ex Srinivasan et al. 2021). NCBI lineage: Bacteria > Bacillati > Bacillota > Negativicutes > Veillonellales > Veillonellaceae > Megasphaera > Megasphaera vaginalis (ex Srinivasan et al. 2021). The sequence goes on along the minus strand of NZ_AWXA01000021.1, from coordinate 18,927 downwards.
TCACCGCTCGATTCCCAACGGTACGCCTGCGATTGGCCGGCTTTCCGCGTAACGACGGCAACGGATCGGGCCACCATAAAGGCCGAGTAGAAGCCGACGCCGAATTGGCCGATCAGCTCCTTATCGGAAACATGTTCATCCTTGTCCTTAGCCTGGCGCAGCTGTTCCAGAAAGGCCTTCGTCCCCGATTGCGCGATCGTACCTAAATTGGCAATCAATTCTTCACGGTCCATACCGATCCCGTTGTCGGACAAGGTCAACGTCTTCTGCTCCGCATCAGGTGTCAAATGAATGACGAAATCCGTATCGCCTTCCAGCAGTTCGCCGTTCGTCAGTGATTGATAATGCAGCTTATCAATCGCATCGGAAGCATTGGAAATCAATTCCCGCAGAAAAATCTCGTGATTCGTATAAATGGAATGGATCATAAGATCCAACAGTTGTTTCGTTTCCGCTTGAAACTCATACGTTTCTTTTGCCATAATACCAGCTCCTTTTCTTGAATTAGCACTCTATACCACAGAGTGCCAACATCTACGTATCTATCATACAATAAAAAGACAAATAGTCAAGGCCAAAAACGCAATGCGTCATCAACCATCTGGAAAGAAACGAAAAAAAACGCTCTGCCTTTGACGGGCAGAGCGTTCAACAGTTGCACTCAATACAAACCGATGCTGGCTGCATAAGCGATCAAGACGGCCAGCGGCCCCGTAATGACACGGGAATACAAAACGGCAGGCACGCCCAGCTCGATCGTTTCCGGCTCAGCCTCCCCCAAGCTGAGACCGACCGGCACGAAATCGGCGCCGACCTGCGCGTTGATCGCAAACAACGCCGGCAGCGCATATTGTGGCGGAATATGCCCCAAGCCGATCTCCGCCCCCAAAAGCGTGCCGACTACTTGGGCGATAACGGCACCCGGTCCGAGAATAGGCGAAACGAACGGAATCGCGCAAATAAACGAAATGACAAGCATTCCCGGCAGCGTACCGGCTACAGGCGAGATGGTATTGGCAATGATGCCGCCGATGCCGGAAGCGCTGATAATGCCCAAAATCATGCTGACAAAAGCCATGAACGGCAAGATGCTTTTGATGGTAATGTCAATGCTTTCCCTGCCGGCGGCATAAAAGATATTGACGATTCGGCCAATCGAAATGCCGATGCGCGTAACGATATTGCGCTTCTGCGCCGTTTGAGCGGCGCCAATCGCTTCGCCGCTTATCGCCCGCCCCTCCCGAGCACGGATAGGCGCCGCCTGCGCCGCATCGGCCTGACGGGAAATACAGTCTGAAGTCACGCCCGATACATACAGATCTGCCGTAATAAAACGTGCCAACGGCCCGATCTTTCCTACCGGAACCGTATTGATCGTAAGGATATTTTTTTCGGGTACACGCCGCAGCGGGCTGTGCCGCCACAATCGATGACGACGGCTAAAATTTCTCCGTCAGGAACGCCTGTCGTAAATCCGTCAACAGCTTCACATCCGGTCAATTCGGCCAGCTCCGCGGCCAACGGGTGAATACCGCCGCCGGTGATGCTGACAATCTTATGCTTGTGTTCCGTCGGCGTGATGGTCAGCGGTCCGCCCCAACCGCCTGCGCCGTTTCTGACAACTGCTGTACAATACATTACGTTCCTCCTATACCTTGCGGCCGGTTTTACGGCACATATACGCATAAATCTGCTCCGTAACGATACCGCGCAGCAAAATGACGACGATACCGACTAAAAAATACCGAACAGCCAGTTCACCGAGTTGGAACCCCAAGGTTTGGATCCCTGCGGCAATCCCCATATAGACGAAGAGTTCACTGCCGTTGGCATGAGGAAAGATCCCCGTCACAGGATGAACGAAGCTGACTGCCGCGTCATAAAAAGCCGGTTTATATTTTTCCTCCACAAATCGCCCGAAAGAAAAGCACATAGGGCTGCCCAGAAAAATAATCGACAACACGGGAACGACAGTGTATCTCGTGATCCGGTACCGCGTCGCTCTTTGGGCGAACGAAAAAAAACGGTCTTCGCCAATCAGTTTGATAACGGAATTGACTGCCGTCATTAAAACGATAATCAGCGGAATAATGGCCGTGACAAAGCCGGTAAACGTAACTGCGCCGGCTTTGAATAAGTCCATGAAGCCATTGGCACAGGAAGCAATAATTTCCATTGTAGTCCACCTTCACTCTCTTCTCGTTATGAGTATCATCCTTCGCCCCTTACTGTCCGCCTGTCTCCAGTCTACTAACCAAGGCCTGCACCGCTTGCAGGTGTCCGGCGTAAAGGTGACGCGCTCTTCGACCTGCCGCCGAATAACGTCGTTCCATTTCATAAATTGATTTGCCTGAAATATCGGGGATCTCCTGGAAACGGCTGAAAACGGTCATACCGCTCATCATTTCTCCGCCCGTAATGGCGCCACGGCCGTCGCAGGCTATGATTACGATTTGACCGGGCCCGAAGCGAGAACGTTTACCGCCAATTCCGATATGCCCCTTTTTATGAAGGCGATGAATTGCCCTTCGATACGCTTTTATCTGAAAATGAGTTCCGATCACCTGCATGATCATCAAGGCAAAAAGAATAATAAAAAATAATTCCAGCGACATGATACCGTCCTTTCCAGCAAAAAAATAAAACCTGAAAATACAAGTAATGTATTTTCAGGTTCAATTAACGTCAGAGACGATAACATATGGAAACAGTCTGCATCCATATTCCTGTCATTACCCTGACATAGCGTACCACGATATCATTATTTTTTCAATATTTTTATATAGAACAAACGTAAATGTTGATATTTTAGCATCAACAATCGATGATTAATAACTCTATGGAATTAATCGTCATTCCTGCAAGACCTCCGTATCCAGACCGGCCAAACCGGTGAGCAGAGGCCTCAGCTGGCGGCGTATTAATGCACAGCCGCCGCGTTCTTTACTTTCCACATTCAAAGGCATATTGGGATCGTGCAGAGACATGCGCAGCAACGCCCATCCCTTGGGAAAAACGAGGCGCACGCCTTCATAAGACGGTTCGGCCAACGTAATACCTGCAGCTGTCGCTCTGGCGGCAAAAATCCGCAAGACTTCCTGTCCGTAAGCCTGCACCCCTTCCCTTGTCGTAATCCGTAATCTGTATTCGGCAGACTCTGCCGGCTCCTTTAGCGCCGCAATGATTTCATCCAGAGAACTCCCGGCACGTTTGGCCTGCGTCGCCGCCACCAAGAGTTTGACGGCCAAATAAGCGCCGTCGTCGAGATAATAGTTTTCACGCAATGCGCCATGGCCAGAAGTTTCAATCGCCAGCGGCGAGACGATCCCCTGCCCGTTCAACCGCCGGCATTCATTGATCACATTCTTATAACCGCGCATATACCGATGGTGCTTCAACCCCAAATGAGTTTCCAGGAACACAGTCAACTCATCGGACGTAACGGAATCGGTAACGATCGTACTGCCCGGATAAAGAGGCGCTAAAATGGCCGCCATCATGGCAATCAACGCATTGCGGTTTATTTCTCTGCCGTCCGACAGGACAGCGCTCATGCGGTCGACATCCGTATCAAAAATAAGGCCCAAATCGCCTTGCGCCTCACGAACGGCACGACTGACGGATGCCATGGCCTCCTTATTTTCAGGATTGGGAACATGATTGGGAAAAGTTCCGTCCGGATCAAGAAACTGACTGCCGGCAATATCGGCGCCGAGAGGAGCCAAAACAGCTGTCGCAAAAAAGCCGCCGGCGCCATTACCGGCATCGACAACGACGTGCATGCCGGCAAGCGGTTCCGCCGCTTCATCGAGACCAAGTGCGCCGCTGATCAGCCGGCGCAGGTGCGCGGCATATAGATCGAGAATCGCCAACTGCGGCACAGACGACGTATCTGCAACGCCTGCCGACAAGTCCGAAGCCCGGCGCAGAACTTCTGTAATCTCGTCTTTTTCCAGGCCGCCGTCAGCGGTAAAAAATTTCAGCCCGTTACGGTTAAAGGGCAAATGACTTGCCGTAATCATAACGGCACCATCCATTGCCGTCTCAGCAAACACGATGGACATGAACATGGCCGGCGTCGACGCCAAGCCGCAATCAAAAGGCTGTACACCCTGTGCCGCCAGCCCGCTCAAAACGCCGTGTTTCATCGTTGCCGCCGAAACGCGCGAGTCATGACCGACGGCGATCTTTAACGCACTGCCGGCTTTACCCGTTTTTGCTGCCAAAAAAGCTGCAAAACCGGCGGCTATCCGGTTGACTGCATCAGCCGTCAAATTTACGTCTTCGCCGGTAACGCCGGCGACGGCAATGCCGCGCACATCACTACCGTTCTGTAAACTCATCAGATCAACTTTTTTTTCCATTTTCCGCCTCCTAACACCGGTTCAAGTTGCTTTTAGTATACCTTACTTCCACCGGACACCAAAGACCTCTGCCGCAAAGCGGCAGAGGTCTTCCCCAATTTTCCCGGACAATTATAAACTTTTTACGGCTTTGACGATCTCATCGGCCGTAAGACCGTATTTTTCCAACAAGTCCTTCGGCGAACCGGATTCACCGAACGTATCTTGAACACCCACGAAAGCCTGTTTTGTCGGTGCGTATCTGGCCAGTACTTCGGCGACGGCGGAACCGAGGCCGCCGATAACGCTGTGTTCTTCAGCAGTAACCACTTTCCCCGTTTTCTGCGCCGAGGCGATAACTAATTCGGCGTCGATCGGCTTGATCGTATGAATATTGACGACACGAATCTGCATTCCTTCGGCAGCCAATGCATCTGCCGCCGCTAAAGCCTTGCCGACCATGATGCCCGTAGCGAAAACGACGGCGTCGTCACCGTCACGCAGGATCTCCCCTTTACCCCAGCGGAAGGTATAGTCGGCGCCATGAATATCTTCCACTTCCGCTCTGCCGAGACGGACGTAAACAGGGCCGTCATACGCGACAATCGCTTTAACGGCTTCTTCCGCTTCTTTGGCATCGGCAGGATTGATGACAGTCATATTCGGCAAGCTGCGCATCAGAGAAATATCTTCCACCGCCTGATGCGTCCCGCCGTCTTCGCCGACAGTAAGTCCCGCATGGGTAGCGCAGATCTTGACGTTGAGTTTCGGATAGCAGATGGAATTGCGAATCTGCTCAAACGCACGCCCTGCCGCGAAGATGGCAAACGTGCTGGCCACCGGAATCTTGCCTGCAGCGGCCAGTCCGGCAGCCGTCCCCATCATATCCTGTTCGGAAATTCCCATATCGAAATACCGTTCCGGCGCGACTTCCTTAAAGCTGATCGATTTCGTTGCATTGCCGAGATCGGCATCCAGGACGACAACGTCCGGATTTTTATAGAGTTCCGTTTTCAGCATCTTGCCATATGCCGCACGTGTAGCTGTCCCCATTATGCTTCGCCTCCCAATTCCTTAACCGCCTGCGCACATTGTTCCCCGTTCGGAGCTTTACCGTGCCAGCCTACTTCATTTTCCATGAACGACACGCCTTTGCCCTTCACCGTTTCGGCAACAATGGCTGTCGGGCGACCTTTCGTATTTTTTGCCAAGGCGAGAGCGCTGCGAATAGCGTCAAAATCATGACCGGAAATTTCCAGCACATGCCAACCGAAGGCGCGGAATTTTTCAGCTATCGGCATGACCGACATGACGTCTTCATTAGCGCCGTCGATCTGCAGCTTGTTGTGGTCAATGAAAACGGTAAGGTTATCCAGCTGATAATGAGCCGACGACATGGCCGCTTCCCAGATCTGCCCTTCCTGGATCTCCCCGTCACCGCAGATAGCATAAACGCGCCAGTCCGCTTTATCCAATTTCGCAGCCAGTGCCATGCCGTTGGCCGCGGACAACCCTTGGCCGAGAGAACCTGTCGACATATCGATGCCGGGCGTATGCTTCATATCGGGGTGCCCTTGAAGCATGGCGTTGCACTTGCGGAGCTTCCATAATTCGTCTTCCGGGAAAAAGCCTCGTTCAACCAAAGTCGCATAGAGACCGGGAGCGCTATGCCCTTTGGAAAGGACAAAACGATCGCGATCAGCCATTTTCGGATTTTTCGGATCGATATGCATCGTTTCAAAATATAATACTTGCAGTATATCGACGATGGAAAGGGATCCGCCGGGATGCCCCGATTTTGCTTCGGTCAGCATCTTGACAACGTTTGTACGTACGTGTGCGGCATGCTGCGCCAGTTGTTCATTGATCATTGTAGTCTCTCCCTCTTTTATGTAAAATGGCTATACCTTGCCTCTGTATAGCAGTCCATCTACAGGATAATACAAATTCGGCAGCGAGTAAAGCGCTTCTACCATCCTACCTTACTCCTGCCGTAAAAGCGTCCCCTTGCCGTAAAAACGATCTTGAGCCAGGCGCGTTTGATAAAGCTGCGTTGTCCTGTCAAGCCGAACCATATCCATGGTCAGCAGCGTCCCCTTTTTGACCGGTCGCGTAACGACTGCGTTCTTGTTGACCAGGCCGTAAAGGACATAGCCGCTGCGGTACGTTTCCGCCGCCGTCGCGATCGACCCGTACGTTGTCCAGCCGCCGATGCCGTCAAGATGTTCGCCGACACGCAGATCTTTCTTGGCCACAGTAACGACTTCACTGACGGGCCCGTCCATCGGAACGAGTGTCGCTTCGCCGTCAATAACCGCCTTAGCCACGGTCAGGGGCGTTTCCAAATTGCAGAGATGATACGGCCGATAAAAGGTCCAGAGCGGACCGGGACCTACTTTCAAATAATCCAGTTCAAAGGCGATCTCTTGATTTGCCGTTGACACCGTTACAAAAACGCCCGGCGCGATGCCGTTGACATATTCGACGACACCGTGGCGGTTTAAAATACCGCCGTCTTTTTTCAGCCTGAAGAGCCGATTCAAATCGGCGCAGCAATTCGCAGCCGACGCCTGCGGTCCGTGACCGCCGATAACATCGGGTACCAGCCCTGTCGCATTGGACATGGCCGTCATTTCCACCATCGTCTTCGTCCCGTCCTTGAAAGAACAGAGCATACGGGGACTCATTTTGCGCTGCGTCGCCTCCGCACGAACCGTGTCGGGATTGCATTCATAATCAATCACATTGTTTTTGCCCTTGCCTATAACCTTGACTTCCATCCCCATCGCGCGGGCAAAACTGTATAATTCCATGACCGCTCCCGGCTCATCGCCGGCGGACCCGGTGTAAATAACACCGTTGCGATCACCGAGGCGTTTCAAATACGGGCCGACAATAACGTCCGTTTCAACATCCATCATAACGACATGTTTGCCGTTGTTCATGGAATCAACGGCGATCTTTACACCCGCTTCAGGTACACCGGTAACATCGACGACGCAGTCGATGCCGTCAGCTTGAGAAACAATTTCGCTGTCTTCAACGGCAACATAACGACCTTGTTCCAAGTAGCGGTTGGCTTCCGCTACGGTGCCGGCAACGACAATATCGCCGTCATCAATGCCGGCAAGATGAAAGGCGCCGATGATTTTCTCCAAGCTGTGATCGGCGACCAGCGACGGTCTGATCCCTTTCATCAAGGTCATCTGCGAAACCATGCCGCGCCCCATCTGACCGGCGCCGACAATGCCGGTCCTGATAATTTGACCGCTCTCTTCCCGGCGCAGCAGTTTTATATCCATATTCAGCACAATAAATACGTTCTCCTTCCCGATTCTGCAAATCTTCTCCGTAAATCGCCAAGCGGCGACAGGTCAATAAAATTCGATCGTTTTTCCCGCCGCCAAATCGGCTCGGAGCAATCGTTCATCGCCTTCCAACATAATACAGCCCGGCCGCTCCGGCACCTTGCCGCCTTTAAAGCAGAGCGTACAATGCCCCAACTCCTGCAGCGTATGCATGGCCTCACTGCCGACGGCCGTAACGGAGAAGGCTTTATCACCGATAACGGCCGTATCGCCGACAGCAATGGGAGCGAAAAGTCCGGCCGGCCGGTGCAAAACGGAGATCTCCGCCAATTCAGTCGGAGCCGAAGCGCCGAAAAGAATCAGCGAACGCGTGTCCTGATCGGTGAAGAGATCCCAGGCTTCCGTGCCGGTAGTCGTGATTTCAGTATAATATTTCATATAAAAATCCTTTCTTGTCATGCTTCGCGACGACAGTTCGCCGCTGCCTGTAAAATCGCTTCAGCGCAAGCCGCGTCGGTAATCAACGTGTTAACATACCCGCCGCGAACAGCCCCGAGAACGGCGCCGGCTTTCTGCGTGCCGGCCACGATCCCGATGCGGCGCGGCACTTTTTTCAACGCCGCCAGTTCCATTCCCGCCACCCGTTCATTATACGGCCGAAAAGCCGCCGTGCCGCCGACGGCGTCATAGTACTGCAAGCAAATATCACCGACGGCACCTTGCGCCGAAAACGCTTCCAACATATCCTGCGCGACATAGTCCATGTAAAAGACGGTGGAATAGGTGCTGCTCGGCACACCGATCCCGACGAGGACAACATCCAGACGATCAAAAACGGCAAAGATACTGCGTATCGATTGTTCCCGTTTAAATCCTTCCAGAACCGTTTTGTCGGAAAAGAGGGCCGGCGAAAAAAACTGTAAACACGAAGCACCGTACAATTCGGCGAATTTAGTGACCAGATAATTGGAATGCATTTCCAGCTGGTTTTCGCCGACGCCGCCGATGATCGGCACAAAGGTACAATGAATGGGATTGCCGCCGTTATACGGCGACGTTACGACATTCTGCAGCGACCTCCCCATCGTCACACCGATGTACTGCCCGTCTTCCAAAATGCGATTCAAATAGGTGAGAACAGCGCTTCCTATAGCGCGGCTGATATGATCGCCGGCCGCTTCCAGACGGCTGTTGCCGACGACAATGGCTTCTTGCAGGCAGAATGTTTTCTCCAACTGTCGCTCAAGATCACCGTATTCCACAGCAGCGGGGTTGATAACTTCGATCTTGACGATTCCCCGCTCTCGGCCAAGCTTCAGCATCCGCGATACCGTAGGCCGGGAGACGCCCAGTAAGCGACAAATTTCCTGCTGCCCCAGGCGATCTTCATAATACAGGGTGCAGCACTTAAAGATCAACCTCGCATCATCGACTATTCGTTTCATATGTTGTTCCCTCTCTCCGCATAACCTTCCGCTTTTCATTATACGCCAAAGGGCCCCTGTAAATCCATACGGAGTTAGCGACGACTTTCTTTACGGCCGTATCGTTTCATGCTAGACTTAACAATAACTAACCAAAAAGGAGCAAATCATGACCGCTTATCAAATTATCGCTTGCGACATGGATGAAACCTTGTTGTCCAGCGACGCCACCATTTGCCGGCGCAACATCGAAGCCATTGCCGCAGCCCGCCGTGCCGGCGTCAAATTCGTTCCGGCCACAGGACGGGGCTATGCATCGTTAGAAGGCGTCCTGAAAAGCACGGGACTTTGGCAGCAGGAAAAAGAATATGTCATTTCGTTCAACGGCGGCTGCATTACGGAAAACAAAAGCAACAGACGTCTATATTGGAATCCTCTGCCGTTTACAACGGCGGCGGCTCTCTATGAAAAAGGGATAGCATACGGTCTTTGCCTGCATGCGTATACGGCGGATACTGTCTATATCTATCGGCCCAGTGCCGCTGAAATCCACTTTTTAAACGGCCGCATGGCCTTTACGGAAACAACGGAAAGAAACCTGGATTTTCTGGCAGGACAGGATATTGTAAAATTGATTTACATGCATCCCGACATGACTTACTTGCAAAACCTGCAAAAAGAACTGCAACCCCTTCTGCGTTCCGTCTGTGTCAGCTTTTCCAGTAACCGTTATCTGGAGTTCGCCAATGAAGGCGTTACCAAAGCCGCCGCGCCCTATAAACTGGCTGATCTTCTCCATGTTCCGTATGCGGAAACGCTGGCCATCGGCGATAATATCAATGACGCCGCCATGCTCCGCGCCGCCGGATTGGGCGTCGGTGTCGCCAACCTCCATGAAGCAATTCCGCGAAGACTGTGACGTCGTGACGGCGGCAACCAATAACGAAGGAGCCGTCGCGGAAGCAATTACCCGTTTTGTACTTAATCATACGTAAAAAGAATTATCTTTCTTTCCTGATTTCCCGTATACTATAGTCAGAGAGTCGGTTATGCTCTCTGCAAGAAGAAAGAGGGGGGTAACATTATGCTGGATAAAGCCAAAGAAGTTCACAACGCCTTGAAGAAGGTATGCAGCGGTTTTGTAAATTCCACATCAGGCGGCTGCTGCGGTCTTGCCTTACCGCCTGAAGAGCAGGGAAAATTACGTGACTTGAAACAGGGCAAACAAAGCGAATCTGCAAAATAAATACAATAACGGACGGTGCAGTATTGCAGCTGCACCGTCCGTTATGCTATACTGATTTCGTACCGATGTATCCCTTTTTCATGGGGATGTAAAGGTTTCGACGTATATGGTTGTATCACGAATAGCGAGCCGGGGTTTCATCTGCCCGAAAATCGGTGAACCGTTTAAATTAAACGCAAAAGAAAACTTTGCATTAGCTGCCTAAGGGCAACTACGTCACTAGCCGCTGATCCTGCGGGCAGTTAGCTGACGTCACTTAGCGGGATACCAATCGGCATCGCCTGGCTGCCGATTCGGGAAATTCACAGGCTATGACAGTCCAGTTTGTCCTTGTACGACCGCTGTCAGACATACCAAACAAGGTCTGCGCTCGGAGAAATTCGTGGGGCGGCATGTACGGACAGGAGTTCGACTCTCCTCATCTCCACCATAAACACGATACGGTCAGACCGTATAAGAAAAACAAGGCATCGACATTCCGTCACATGCCTTGTTTTTTTTACAAAGGAGGCAATGATGATGAAAATTATTGACGGCTCATCCCGACAGCAGGACGTAAAGGAACTGATTATGGAGTACACGGAAGGATTGCATCTGGATCTGACCTTTCAAGGCCTTGCAGAGGAACTGCGGACGCTGGCAAAATATCTGCCGCCTAAAGGGCGCATGCTCCTGGCAATCGACGACACCGGCGCACCGCTCGGCACCGTGTCTTATACGGGACACAGCACGCATCGCTGCGAAATGAAGCGCCTTTACGTCAAACCGGCATATCGCAAAGAGCAGATCGGAAAAAAATTGGCAGTCGAAATCATTCACCTCGCTCAAGGGGACGGCTATTCGGAAATGGTATTGGACACTTTACACACCATGCCGGCGGCAATTCATTTATATCGTGCCTTAGGGTTCAGCGAAATGTCTCCATATTATGATAATCCGCTGGAAGGTGTTATCTTTATGAAAAAAACGTTAAACGATATATGAGATATTTTTCACGTTCTTTTTTTCGTTTTTCTTTCTAACAATACAAAGAACCCGGAATCCGAGCGGATTCCGGGTTCTTTGTATATTACTCAGGCAATACCGGTTGCCATATAGAGGAAAACTGCAAAAAATGCGAAGATTACTTTTAAAACCGTAATTGCAAACATATCCTTATAGGACTCGCGATGTGTCAAGCCGCAAATGGGCAACGTCGTAATGACGGCGCCGTTATGAGGCAAACTGTCCATACCGCCGGAAGCCATGGCGACGATACGATGAAGTACTTCCGCCGGAATCCCCTGTGCCGCCGTCGTTTCCAGAAAATGCTGGCCGAACAGATCAAGAGCAATACTCAAACCGCCCGATGCGGAACCGGTAATACCGGCAAGAATATTGACCATCAACGCGGCGTTGAAAAGAGGCATACTGGCGCCGACACCGAGAAGCGCATCAGCAACATGAATGAAGCCCGGCAAAGAGGAAATGACATTTCCGTAACCGACTTCTGATGCCGTATTCATAATCGCCAGCAGCGAACCCAGCGCGCCGGCATTAAGAGCGGCTTTAACGCTCGTGTTCTTGGACATGAACTTACGTCCCGTAACGCAGGCCACAATAATGGCGACCAAAAGACCGATAACGAGGGCCCAGATCGCAACGACGTTGTGCGTGCTCTTGGCCAGCAAAGGCAGATTCATGGCCCGGAAAGGAGCCAACAAGCTTTCATCCCACGCAAAAACCATGGAGAAATAGAAGTTCAAGGCCAAAACAACGATCGGCGGAATAATGGATAACGCGAAGGGAGGCAAAGAAGTCTCCGGATCGATTACCGTTTCATTAAGCGTATGCACGCCATACCCTTCGCCGGCCTTCTCAGCGGCCTTACGGCGCCATTCAATATACGCCAGGCTTGAAGCGACAAGCAGAGTACCGCAGATAATACCGAGAATAGGCGCCGAGAACGTCGTCGTTCCCAAGTAAATCGTCGGAATAATATTTTGAATCTGCGGCGAGCCGGGATAGCAGTCCATCGTTGCCGTAAAGACGCCGGCAATAAAGCAGGCCGGAATCAGCCGTTTAGGAATATCCGCTTCCTTGAACAACGCCGCGGCGAAAGGATAAACGGCAAAGGCACAGACGAACATGGAAATGCCGCCGTAGCAAAGAATCATACAGGTAAAAACAACGGCAAATACGGCTTTGTCACGACCGATAACCTGAATCGTTTTGGTGGCAATGCTGCGAGCCATCCCCGTCTCTTCCATTACCTTACCAAATACGGCGCCTAACAGAAAGACCGGGAAAAACGATTTGATATAGGTTACGGCTTTAGCCATAAACAATTCGGTGTAACCGGGCAAAATCGGCAAATTGGAAACACCGGCAGCAAACAGTGCAAATACCGGGGCAAAGAGGATGACGGAAAAACCGCGGTAGGCAAAGGTTACCAATAAAAACAAACTAAGAACAATTGCAATAATCTCCATATGCTTACTCTCCTTTTTTTATTTTGAGATTAGTAAACTTCGCTCCGAACAATATTTTGCCTGATAAAGAAAATGATTCTTTTCACAAAGTCTCGTAAAATACTACAGACGATACGCCTCGAGCGCAATTATCGGAAACGGTGTTCATCTATCTCGATTCGATACGTACATATTAGCCGATATCAAACTTGAATAAAAGACTAGCCGCGTGCCATACGTTGACGCATTTGACCGGTTTTCAGTCAACGAGCGGTCAATACTTTCCCGAAAATCAAAAAAAGAAGAGTGATTCGCACAGAATCACTCTTTTCTGATGCCCTATTGCGGTCCCATAACTTTGCCGGGATTCAAAATCCACTGCGGATCCAGCGCCGTTTTGATCGTTCTCATCACGTCCAATTCTACCGGATCCGTATACCGTTCCATATATTCCAGCCGTTTCAGACCGATACCGTGCTCGCCCGAAAGGCGTCCTCCCAATTGATAAACATACGGATACGCAACGGCACGGAAAGCTTCAACTTGCCTTTTCCACTCGTCATCGCTCAAATCGCATTGCAAAATCTGAAAATGCAGATTGCCGTCTCCGGCATGGGCCAGACAAAAAACGCGGAAATCATAGTTTTTGCTCTCTTCCACCAAATGTTGTATGCAATCGGCAATCTTTGTAACAGGGACAACCAGGTCTTCCGAAGTCGCAACTTTGGAAAATACGCGCGTACTTTCCAGACAATTCCGACGAACCTTCCAGACGCGGTCATCAGCTTCAACGATATCGGTAGCGCCGCATTGTTCACAAATAGCCGCCAGCTTTTCCATTTTTTCATCCAATTCCGTCTCATTGAAGGTTTCAATTGAAATGATATCGTAAAAACCGTCTTCGTAGTGCGGCAGCCGCAATTCACTGTAATCGCTGGCGCTGCGGACAAAATTATTGTCCATAAATTCGACGGATGTAGGATTCAATCCGGCCTTGACAAGCTGCGGCACCAGCGCCGTCGCCTTGGCAAGATCGGTAAACACGGCGAGAACATCCAACTTATACGGACTGAGCGGCACAAGTTTCAGCGTCGCTTTCGTAATGATTCCCAGCGTTCCTTCCGAGCCGATAATCAGCTGATCGAGACAAAAACCGGTGGAACACTTCTTCAGCGGCGCTCCCAAATTGGCAATTTTACCGTTCGGTAACACCACTTCGATAGCATACACCTGATGCCGCGTCGTCCCGTAACGAACCGCCTTATTGCCGCCGGCATTCGTGGCCAGGTTACCGCCGATCAGACAACTGTCGGAGCTGCAGGGATCGCCGGCGTACATGAGCTGCTTGGAGCGGGCCAAATTCTGGATGTCAATCGTCCGTACACCGGCCTCGACAACCATGTACATCCCTTCTTCATTGACTTCAAGAATCCGATTCATCCGCTCCATGAGAAGAACGATTCCCCCGTATGCCGGAACGGCGCCGCAGCTGACACTCGTACCGGCACTGCGCGGCGTCACGGGAACAGCAAAGGCATTGGCTACTTTCATGACGGCGGCGACTTCCTGCGTATTGGCAGGCAACACGACGACTTCCGGCGCCCGCCAGAAAGACGGCGCCAAACTCTCATCCGATTTGTATACATCCAACACGGCGGCGTCCGTTTTGACATATTTTTCACCGACAATACGGCGCAAAGCCTGAATAACCTCTTCTGTTACGGGCTGATATTGTTTCATCGCTCTCCATCTCCTTACGAGTAAGACAACAAGACTTGCAACGATAATTCCCTTCTTCGCAACGGGAATATCGTCATTTATTATAGTACACGTTTGCGGTTTTGTCTTGTCTATTTTTACTTTTTTATGTATTTCTTAGAAATCGAAAAAAAAGACAAACTGCCCGTCAAGAATCAGCTTGCTTTTTTTCGTATTGCCTGCTCAGGTTTCGGTCAAAACCGGGAAAGTAGCCGCGGCATGACCCATAATCGTCACAGTATAATCGGTTTTGCCGATCTCTTTGACGGCATCTTCCCAGGCTTCCTGCAATGAATGCGCCGGAATCTGTCCGCTCTGCCGGATAATGTCATGGTTTTCAGGTCGCGTGACGACGTATACACGCTTCATCGAATTGATAATACTGCGGCTCTTGAAAGCGACAAAGGCGGGAATCGTGAAGTCGGCACGCAAATCCCGCTCAAAAGCATCCATATCGCTGCGGAAAAACCAATCGGTAAAAATAGCCGGTTCTTTAATATCGGGACAGTCGAGCGTAAAGATCATAATTCCGCCCGGTTTTGCCGCAAAAACAGCATTCATATGCGCTTTCATGCTCTGATAGAGGTTCATGTCCTTCGGATAGCCGCCGGCGGAGCCGATGATGATATCCGCCTGCTGCGTAATCGGCACGCTGGAAATAGCCAACAAATCGTCGCAGCCTTTTTTCCAGGCTTCATGCCAATGACCGCCAACCACTTCGTAAAGGTCGCCGTCTGCAGTGAACACGGTATTGACCAGAAATGTCGGTTCCAGAAGAGCTGCCGCTTCATACATATCCTGATGAAGCGGATTACAGGTCAACAGACTCGTCTCGCAGGCCGGATTGCAGCCGCCGCCGACAGTTTCCGTCAAGGCCAGCGAATGGTTATACATGATCGTATCATAGCCGGCCACCCCCGGCAACAAGGCTTTGCGGCCGCCGCCGAAACCGGCCATAGGATGGAAAGACACGGCGCCGGTCAAAATAACCTTGTCGGCAGCGACGACGGCGCGGTCGAAGTACACGTCATTGCCGCAACTCGTCTTGCCGACGTAGGACTGGTTTTCTTTATGGAAACAGTCATGCTGCACAATACGCAGCCGGCGAACCATTTCTTCGCCGCAAACGATCACATCCTCTTCAGGTGTATGCGCCCTGTGCGTCCCTTGCGCAACGACAACGGTAATATCGCGGTCAGCTACGCCGGCAGCGTTTAATTCGTCTACAATGACCGGCAGCATCTGCGCCGTATGAACCAAGCGGGTAATATCACTGACGACGATGGCGACTGTCTCTCCTGGACGCACCAATTCACGCAGCGGCGCACTGCCGACAGGCGCTCGCAACGCCTGCCGGATAGCGGCCGTTTCATCTGTCACGGCCGCCGTCTTACGGCCGTGCAGATCATAGAGAACATGTGTTTCATCTAATGTAACCGTTTCTGTCTCTTTACCGCAAGGCAAAGCATATGTCTTCATAAACCGATCGACTCCTTAAAATAAATTCCAGCGTCCCATAATCAGCGCGACTAAAACGCGAACAAAGAGCAGGCCGAATAAAATCGTTGCCAGTACAAAAAGAAATTCTTCAAATTCATCCATCGTTTCCGTTTTTTTGTGAAATAACGAAAAAATTTGTGTCAACATAGCAGACCCCTTCCCCCTCAATGCGGAAATAATTCATGAACAATACGGGCTGATGCCTCGTCTTTGCTGATCCCCTTCAATAATGTTTTTTCCGAATTTTCCATGTGTTTCTTAGCCACTTTTCGGGCCATGGAGCTGTTTTTGTCGGCAATGAATTCAACCAGGCGGCGATGCTCTTCCCAGGTTGCGGCCAACCGCCCCGGATAGTGCATGGAAATGGAACGGAAACGCAGCATTTGTTCCCGCAAATTATGCAGGATATCAACTAGCCGGTCATTGCGGCTGGCCTGATAAAGTATCTCGTGAAAACGAATATCGGCATCGACGATCTTGTCAAATTCATCGTGGGCAATGAATTCATTAATCTCTACCAGAATCCGTTCCAACTGTTCCAATTCATCAGGCGTGATCCGTTCTGCCGCCAATCCTGCCGCCAACTCTTCCAGAGCGCTGCGAATTTCGAAAACTTGCGCAATATCTTTTAAGGAAATATCGGCGACATAGGTACCGCGCCGCGGTACCATGACAATAAAGCCTTCCTGTTCGAGTATCCGTATGGCTTCGCGTATCGGCGTCCGGCTGACGCCCAATTCTTCTGCCAACTGAATCTCCATCAATCGTTCGCCGGGCAACAGAACCCCGTCTTTAATCGCCTGCCGCAACGCCTGGCTGACAACTTCACGCAACGGCTTATAGGCATCCAGTTTAATGGGTTCCAAGGTCCGATGTCTCACATTACTCTTCATATGAAGTTCCGTCTCCTTTAGCTAAGGTGGTCAAAAATATATCGGCATCGCCGCAAAGCGTTCCAAAGCGCTCCTGCATATTTTCATGTTGATGCTCAGGCGATAATAAGGCAAAAAAGGTCGGCCCGCTTCCCGACAATAAGGCGGCGAAACCGGCCGCCTTCAGTATCCTCTTCAATTCGATAAGAACCGCGTGCTGCGGCACGACAAGGTCCTCAAAGGTATTGTTTATTGCCGCCAGGAGATTTCGGAAATTTCGCTGCCGCACAGCAGCAACAACCGCTTCGACGCTAATCTCCCGAATATCGTCTCTTTTATCGTAAAGGGCATAGGCCTGATTCGTGTGCACCTCCAAGCGGGGATGAACGAGCAGGACCTGCCAAGGCGGCAGCGGCGGCAACGCCTCCAATCGTTCCCCAATGCCGCGGCCATGCATCGTGCCGCCGTAAACACAAAAAGGAACATCAGCACCGAGACCGGTGCCGATACGAGCCAACGCGTCCGACGAAAGCCCCAGCTCCCAAAGCCTGTTCAATCCACGCAGGACAGCGGCGCAATCCGCACTTCCTCCGGCCAGCCCTGCGGCAACGGGAAGCCGCTTTTCAATGTGGATATGAACCCCCCGGTCGCCCGAGCGGTAAGGCAGCAGGGCTTGATAAGCAAGATAAGCCAAATTTTCTTCATTGCAAGGAAGCGTTTTATCCGAACAGGTGAGCGTGAACCGTTCGGCTTCCGTTAAGCGTATCGTATCATGAAGCGCAATCGATTGGAACACCGTATCGATTTCATGATACCCGTCAGGTCGTCGCCCCGTAATGGCCAAGGCCAGGTTGATCTTGCCGCAGCCTGTTTCTTCAATCATCGTTATCTCCCATCTCATTGCCGCCGCAGTGCTTTCTATGTCATAAGGGTTCATGCTATAATAATAAGCAGGCGACGATCTTTCGGATTTTCAATAATCCTTTTCACAGTACATACTTTTTCATTATAGCTACATTTTACACTATTTTCAATCATTTGTAATTGGCAGAAAAGGCGGTAACATCATGAGTAATTCCGAACCGTTTTCCTGGAAAGCCGCGGCGATTCCCTACGTCGCAACCACTGTCGGCAGTCTCCTGTCCGCAATCAGTATCAATGCGTTCTTTTTACCTCACCACCTGCTCAGCAGCGGCATCAGCGGCGTGGCAATCATGCTGTATTACGCCCTGGGATTTCCCATCGGCATCAGCAACCTGCTGATCAACGTCCCCATCATGATCGGCTGTTATAAATACATGGGGCGCAGCTATACCTTGTTAAGTATTATCGGCACCTTTATTTACTCTGCCATGATCGACGCCATGTCCTTCACGAGCCAAACGCAGTTGATACAGGAGCCGATCATTGCCGCCATCGCCGGCGGTATCCTAAACGGGATCGCCATGGGAATCATCTACAAGTATAACGGCAACACAGGCGGATTGGATGTTCTTGGCGCCATTATCAAAAAATTCTATTCGCTGGAAATGGGCAATGCCGTAATGGCTTTAAATACGGTCATCCTGCTGTTTGCAGCCTACATGTTCTCCTTGGAACTCGCAGTGCTCACCTTCTCCGCCACCTTTATTTCCACGTACATAACCAATAAAGTCGTCGTCGGGTTGCAGCAACGCAAATCGGTGCTGATCATTTCCAATCAATCCGAAACGATTGCCAAAATCCTCATGCGTTACATCGGCCACGGCGCTACGTACTTGGCCGGCAAAGGCGCTTACACGATGCAGGAAAAGGAAATTATCTACGCCGTTATCAAGTTGACAGAGGTTTCCAAGGTCAAAGAGCTGGTAAATAAGATAGATCCGCAGGCATTCATCATTATCAGCGATGCCAGTGAAGTCGTCGGCAAAGGCTTTACCGCACCGCCTGTGAAATATCACGAATCTCCCGGTGAATCACTCTCCCTGCCGCGTACAAAGAAATCAATGCCTCCGGAATATTAATAAAAAAAAGACAGATATCGACT
>NZ_AWXA01000020.1:0-34004 GCF_000478965.1 Megasphaera vaginalis (ex Srinivasan et al. 2021) | reverse complement strand
TTTTTTTATTAATATTCCGTTTCATACACCCAAACGCGCACGGCAACCGTACAAAAGGAGCTATTTTCGCACTCCCTGATCAAAACTTACGCCAGAATCTCATTGCGTTCCCGGTAAATAACCCATTCGGCAATATTATTGGCATGATCCGCCATCCGTTCAATATACTTGATAATAGACAGGTAATCCACATATTGATGCGCATAATCCGGTGTTTCCGTCAAGTAACGGGAAATTTCTTCGACACTGTTGCTGAAAGTGGTATCCACTATGTCATCGCGATCCTTCATCAACTCGGCCCGTTCCTGCCCTTCGCCTTTATACATCGCAATCGATTCACGCACCATGGCCCGCATGACGTCATACATCTCTTTCAGTTGTGACGGCGGCTGCGGTACCGGGGGAAACCGTTTCAAATGAAGGACGTAATGACTGATATCGGCGCAATGATCGGCAATACGTTCCAAATCGGAGAGGATTTTAAAAGTTGCCATTAATTTGCGCCAATCGGCGGCGACAGGACTCTGCATCAGACTGATAGTCATGTCCTCTTTCATGCAGTCCCGCACCAAGGAATCGATCAGATCATCGCCGCGGTATACTTCGTCGGCGATCTTTTCATCCATCGACTCGATCCCTTCCCAGGTTTTATCGACGGCCGTTTCAATGGCCGCGCTGAGCTGATTGATTTTTTCTTCAAACTCTTTTATTTTCAGTTCATATACTTCTAACATTCCGTTGCCTCCATCATCCGAACCGGCCCGTAATATAGGCTTCCGTCTTCTCATTCGACGGCTGCGTAAACATGTCGACAGTATTCGAAAATTCAACCAGTTCTCCTAAGAGGAAAAAGCCGGTTTTATCGGAAATACGCTTTGCCTGCTGCATGCTGTGCGTCACGATGACGATCGTGTATTTTTGCTTTAATTCAAGCGCCAAATCTTCGATCTTCTGCGTGGAAATCGGGTCCAAGGCCGATGTTGGTTCATCCATGAGGATAACGGACGGCCGCGCCGCCAAGGTGCGGGCGATGCAAAGCCGCTGCTGCTGACCGCCGGAAAGGCCCAGGGCGCTTTCGTGAAGGCGGTCCTTCATTTCATCCCAAATAACGGCCTGCTTCAGACTTTCTTCAACGATCTGCGCCAATTCCTTTTTGTTGGTAATACCTTGGACACGCGGCCCGTAAGCGACATTTTCAAAAACGCTTTTCGGAAACGGCGTCGGCTGCTGAAAAACCATCCCGACCCGATAGCGCAAGGCCAGCGCATCCATTTCGCCGAAAATATCTTTTCCTTCAAAGAGAATTTTTCCCGTAACGTGGCAGCATTCAATCAGGTCATTCATTCTGTTCAGCGTCTTCAGAAAGGTGGATTTACCGCACCCTGAAGGCCCGATCAGCGCCGTGATCTCATGCTGCTTGATTTTCATATTAACGTTTTTCAAGGCCTGCGTCTTGTCGTAGAACAAGTCGAGCCCGCTGACATCAAACGTGTATTCCTGCGATTTCTCCGCCGCCATATCACCGATGTCGGCAGCGGTATATTTGCCGGCCGAGATCGTCGTCCCTGCACCGCCCAGTGTCGTCGTCAAATCCGTCATCATTTATTTCCTCCTAATTTTCTGTCAATCCGCCAACTGAGATAGCGGGCCGCCAAGCTGAAAGATACGACCAGTATCATCAAAATGGCGGAAGAAGCGCCTGCTAATTGAACGGCGTCGGGATGCAGCGCTTCCGTACGCAGCGACCAAATATGAAGTGCCAGCGTTTCGCCCGGTCGAAAGGGGTTAAGCGGACACGTCCGTGACATGATGTCCCAGTTGTTCCAGTTGATATCCGTCGACATGCCGGCTGTAAACATCAACGCCGCCGCTTCACCGAACCCTCGTCCAGCCGCCATAATAAGACCGGTCATGATCCGCGGAAAACACGCCGGCAAGAGCACGCGCCAAATAGTCTGCCAATGAGACGCGCCGAGACCGAGACTGCCTTGCCGATAACTGTCCGGCAAATTACGCAATGCATCTTCCGTAACGGAGGTGACCAAAGGCAGGGTCAGAATGGAAACGGCCATGGCGCCGGCAAACAAATTCCACTGCGATCCGGTCAAAACGATGAACGCCAAGTACCCGAACAGCCCGACAACGATAGACGGCAAGGAAGCCAACGTTTCAACAGCCATGCGAACCCACTCGGTAATCTTGCCGTGACCGGCATATTCGGCCAAAAAGATACCGGCAGGAATTCCCGTTATGGCGCTGCCGATGAGGGCCAGGAATACCAAATATATGGTATTAAAGAACATATTGCCCAAGCCGCTGCCGGAGAATGACAGCATAGACAGCTTCATGCCGCCGAAACCCTGACCGATGACAAAGCCGACAAAGGCAATGAGGAGGATGACGGAGAAAGCCGCACCGCCGAAGAGAAGCAAGGTCATTATTTTATCGACCCGTTTTTTATGAGCCAAATTCATCGCTTTATGACCGTCCTTTCAATTCGGATACACTGTGAATTCTGTGAATGAGATAAATAAACACGAACGATAAAATGAAGAGCAGAAGCGCCATTGTCCAAAGGGCAGCACTGTATTCGCCGCCTTCCATCGCTCCGCCCATATCGGAAGCAATGGCCGTTGTCAAGGTGCTGGCCGGCAGGAAGAGGGACGTCGGGAAAACTTTCATCTGGCCAATAACCATCGCTACAGCCAAAGCTTCTCCCAAAGCTCTCGCCAAACCTAAAATAATGCCCGTAAAAATGCCGCCACTGGCCGCCGGCAGGACGATATTGCGTATCGTTTCCCAACGCGTCGCGCCCAGTCCGTAGGACGCTTCACGCCATGCATTCGGTACGGCCGTCATCGCGTCGGCGGCCATCGTCGTAATCGTCGGAAAGATCATGACTGCCAACACGCAGCCGGCAGCCAATACGGAAAAGCCGAAAGGCATCGGGAACAGTTTCCGCAAAAACGGTACCAATACAGTCAAGCCAATCCAGCCGTATACGACTGACGGAATTCCCGTAAATAGTTCCACTGCCGGTTGTATAAGCCGGCGTGTCCTCGGTTCGGCGATCTCCGTCATGAAGATCGAAGTCGCCATGCTGATCGGCAGCGAAATCAACAAAGCCAGCAAACAGGTAACCAGGGACCCGGCCAAGAACATGCCGGCACCGATCATCCCGCCGCCTTCGGCAGTATCACTCGGAGCCCATTGCCCGGAAAAGAGAAATTCCGTTAATCCATGCTGAAACACGAGGAACGTATCGCTGCCCTTCCAAAACAGAAAGGCGCCGATAAAAAAAGGTACAAAGGCAGAAGCAATGCCGCACACTGATATCAGTGTGCGGGCAATGGTTTCATGCCTTTTAGCTCGTGAAGCAGCTAAATCGAGCGTTGACATGAACTTCCTCCTTAATGAACGTCTTTAGTCTGCATCTTGCTGCTGACACCGTAACCGAGTTCTTCAATCCGCTGACCGTATTTATCGGATAACATGTAGTCGATGAAGGCTTTTACGGCATCTTTCGGCTGTTTGTTCGTGTATACGTGTTCATAACCCCATACGGCGTATTTGCCGCTATACGTATTGGCCAAAGTAGGTTCTACACCGTCAATGGCGATGGTGCCGACGCTCTTGTCGTTCACTACGTACGGAAGAGCTACATAGCCGATAGAACCGGGATTTTGCGCAACGCTTTGAACGAGGATGCCGGAGTTATCCGTTTCCAACGTCTTGTTGCTGCTTTCTTCCTGTCCGTTCAAGGCATATTTCTGATAGAGCGCGCGGGTACCGGAAGTCTTGGGCCGTGTAACGAGCACGATAGCCTGATCCGGACCGCCGACGTCTTTCCAGTTCGTGATCTTTGCCGTGAAGATATCCTGCAGCTGCTGTTGCGTCAACGATTTTACAACCGTTGCAATGTCGGGATGAACGATTGTGGCCACCGTCATGACACAGATCTTATGGTCTTCCAACTTGCCCGCCTGTTCCGCCGATAACTTGGTTTCTGCCGGAACATCGGAGTTGCCCATATCAACGGATCCGTCGGCAACCTGTTTCAAGCCCGTGCCGGAGCCGCCGGCATTCAGACTGATTGATACATCGGGATTTTCAGCTTTGAATTTTTCCGCGGCATCTTTGACCAAAGGAAGCAACGCCGATGAACCGGAGCCCGTAATGCTGCCGGAAACGGCTTGCGCTTTCTTGCCCTTGTCATCGCCGCCCTGACTGCCACAGCCGGCTGCGCCCAGAACCATCATTGCTGCCAAAGCGACGAGCACCAATTTTTTCAATTTCATTATAAATCCTCTCCTTTAAGTATACTGACTGCATGTCTCTTTGCTACATCCCTATGGTATCAAGGACCTGTAAGGTTTCCATATACGCTATGTAAAGTTTTGTAAAAAGCGGCTCCCCGACAAGGGAGCCACGCTACTGTATATACGATTATTATCTTGCCGCCGGGAAAAGGATGCTGATCTCCGTCCCCTCGGCCTCTCTGCTCTGCAGCCGTATTTGGCCCTGATGCTGTTCGGCAATGTGCTTGACAATCGCCAATCCCAGGCCGCTGCCGCCGATTTTCTGCGAACGGCTGTCGTCAACACGGTAAAATCGTTCAAAGACCTGCTGCTGCTTATCCTCGGGAATACCGATCCCCGTATCGCGCACAGTGAGGAGAACCTTGCCGCCGATTGCGGCGATGTTGATGTACACATGACCGCCGCGGCGGTTGTATTTGACGGCATTGTCGATGAGATTCATCAAAAGCTCACGCAATAACGCTTTATCTCCCCAGATCATCGCCGCTTCCATCTGACAGTGTACAGTCACCTGCTTATCGGAAATCAGCGGTGAAATAAAATTGATAATATCTTCCGCCAATTCCTTGAGAACGACTTTTTCCGGTTCCTTCCTTTTTCTTCCTTCTTCAATGTGCGAAAGATGAATAACTTCCTGAATCATGCCCAAAAGCCGTTGCGCCTCTTCATGGATCCGGCGCCCAAACCGGTGAACATCGGCATCGCTTTGATACAAACCGGCTGATAACACTTCGGCAAAACCGCTTATCGAAGTCAGCGGCGTCTTCAATTCATGAGTTACGTTGGACGTGAACTCCCGGCGCAGCTGTTCCCGCCGTTCCCGCTCCGTAACGTCAATGACGATAAAAATTACGCCGTAAAATTCGCCGTCATCATACACGCGCTGGATGATGAGTTCATATTGGCGGCTTTGACGCAAAAATTTGCGGCGTATCCCGTCATCGGGAAGCCTTTCGTGCAAAAGCTGCTGCCACGGCACTTCGGGAAAGATTTTAGGCAACGGCAAACCGCAGACATCCAGATGCTGCTTAACATTCAGAAACTGCTTGGCAACACCGTTGATGCCGAGAATATTGGCGTCTTTATCTGTCAGCACGACGGCTTCCGTAAGATTCTCCATCATCAGCCGGACCGTGTTTTTCTGTTGCTCCAAACTCCGGACATCGGCGTTTATCTGCCTTCCCTGCTCAACGATCTTGTGAATCAGCGGCTGAATCTCGTCATATTCGATAAGAAGCTGTTCCGATGTCGGCATAGCCGCAGCGCCGTCCTGCGCTTCCCGAGACGAAAGATTGATCCGCTCGATGATTCTGGCAGTCCGCCGCAACGGCTCCAGGAGAGATTCCATCAACCGATGCGAAATGATGACACAAGCCAGAACGGTCAGCCCGATAAGGGTAATCAAGATGGGCAGGCTGGCAAACAGATGACTGTACAGCGTATTCCGCTCCGTGCTGACGCGCAGGACGGACTGATCGTCCAGACGCAGGGCCGTGTAATACAATGCCTTGGATAAGGTCTGTGAATCGCGGATCGCCATGCCGGAGCCGGTCGCAATAGCCTCCTTTACCTCAGGCCGCGCCATGTGGTTTTCCATTTTTCCCTTGTCATAGTCGGATTCATAAAGAACATCGCCGCTCTTATCGATCCACGTAATACGCAAGTTCCCCCGCGCTTGGGAAACGACGTGAGCCAAGTAAGCGTCTTTATCAGGCGCTTCTTTCAAGCCGACGGAAACACAGGCGATGGCGCTGCGCAGTTCTTCTGCCGACTGCTCTTCCATCGACTGCCAGAAAACCCAACTGTAGCCGGCAGCCGTTAAAAAGATGCAGAGAATCCCCATCAGAAGAAGGCTGAAGTATACGCGCCGTTTCACGAATGACCACCTACGACATAGCCTACGCCGCGTACCGTCCTGATGACGGAGCCGCCGTTGCCCAGCTTATGGCGCAGGCTCTTGACATGCATATCGATGGTACGGCTTTCTCCGGCATAGGTAAAGCCCCAAACGGCTTCCATAATCTGATCCCGTTTGAGGACGATATCGATATTGACCAGCAAGTATCGCAGTAACTCGAATTCCTTCGCCGTCAGACGGCAAAGTTCCCCGTCAACACGTACTTCATGCTTGTCCGTATTTAAAACAATGGGTCCATACGAATATACGGCGTTATTCAAATTCTCTCCCGGACGCCGCCGCAATACGGCCCGAATCCGGGAAATCAGTTCGATAATGCCAAAGGGCTTACAGACATAATCGTCAGCTCCCTTATCCAACCCCTTGACCACATCGTACTCACTCGTCTTAGCCGTCAGCATAATAACGGGAATATGCTTATAATCACCATTATTGCGCAGTTTTTCCAAAATTTCGATACCGCTTTCACCGGGCAGCATAATATCCAGAAGCAGCAGATCCGGAATCTCCCGCTTGAGCCCTTCCCAAAAGTCTTTCCCGTCGCCGAAAGCCACCGCTTCGAACCCTTGTGCCTTTAAGGCGTACGCAATCAGCTCACGAATACTTTCATCGTCTTCTACGCAGTAAATCAATGCCATCAGATCACATCCTATACCATCAATGCTTAAGCCTATATTTCTTTATATTATACTAGCAAAAGGGCCGTACATGAACACGTTCGTGTAAAAAAGGAGTAAAAAGACTGTCATTCTCTGCAGAATGACAGTCTTGATTTATAAGTCGAAATCCTTGGCGATAACGGCAACATCCCATTGTTTTTCTATTTGTTTATACGTCACCGTTGCAACAAAAGAATGCAGATCACGTACCCATGTGTAATTGCGTTCAGAAATGTCGCCGTTGTCCAGATCTTTTCCCAAGGAAAAGATAAACGTATCGCGCGGCGTCAACACGTATCCGAGAGAAATGCCTTTTTGCCGCGGTTTGTCGATCGTATCAAAACGATACGGCGTATAGCCGCTGATATTATGCTTTCTGTACCACAACGTCGTCCACAGGCGATCGGTAAGGCGTTGATGCAAAACGGTCCCCCAATAGGAATCACTCCGTTCTGCCGCATACGCATCATACAGGTCGCGGCGATACCCGGCAAAAAAACGTACATCGGCGCCATTCCATATCGCTATCGGCGCATGGGAAATTTCCCCTCTATAGCCTTTATGCAAACCCGTTCTGCGCCCGTCTTCGGACCAGCGCCCCCAAGCGGCACTGCCGTCAAGATATATGCCGGAGCCGCCAAAATAGAGGCGCGGCAAATAATACCGCAATTCAGGCCACCTGACAGCCCAAATGTGATCGGTATTGTCCGTACTTTCTTCTTTGCTGTATCCGAAGGTGAAATCACCGTAATGCGTCCGCTGGTGCAGCAAGACCTGCGGCTTGAATCCGCCGCTGAAATGCAGCTGATACGCCACATCCAGCGATAAGCCGCCGTTTTGATTCAACGGAAAGATCGTGGCCCCTCGCAATCCGAGACCGTCATCACTGTTATATGTCGGCTGCGGCAACAAGGAAAACAGCCAACTGCGCTTATTGCCTTCAGGCGTCAGATTGCCTTCGTAATGACCATAGGTCAAAATACAGACATGTTTAAACCATAATTTCGTATTTTCCGATGTAAATCTGTCCCCCGGATAAATGCGAATATCATCGCCCGTCAAGTAGTAATCCGGCGTTTCGGCTACTGCGTGAGGCGTCGTGATCAGGCCCCGGCGAATATACACGACACCGTTATCCAACTGGGCGCTGGTGCCGCGAATATACAACGGAACGTCGCCCCCCTGCACATATCCGTTCACTGTAGCCATGGAAGCGCTCTTCTTCGCGCCGTCATAAACCATGTCTTTACCGTTTACAACTTGTCCGCCGCTGATGTAGAGAACTTCACCGGGAGCGTGATACTGCTGCGACTGCGAATTTCCTTCGACATAACCCGTATGAAGCTCATCGACACCTTGGTAAACATCGACATTGCCGCGGCCCTGTACACGGTGATCCGAAGCACGGACCGACAAGGAATCTGCCGTCAGCTTTACCGGCGGCTGCGGCAGGGACGGATCCGAATCCCGCGCCGCCCGATCCAGATCCACGGGAATAACGCTCATGCCATCAGTCACGGACACTGCCGCCGTCGGTCGACTATTCGGTTGTTCGATCCGTTCCTTCAAGGAAACGGCATCTGCCGCCGCAACGGTTGTTACGCTCATCTGCACCAGCAATGCCATGACGGAAAGCGTCAGTTTCTTATTCATTCTCTGCCACCTGATCATCTAGTTACCGGTCGGCGTAATCTTCACAACCGTACCGGCATCGACAGGACCTTCCGTCGTTTCCAAGTTGACGGGAACCACATCTCCGGACGAAGCAGATGTATCGGCGGCGATATCGCGGTGCAGCTTTTCAAAACCGTTGTCGGCCGGTGCCGGTTCAGCTCCCGTCACCGGAACGGCGCCGTTCTTCGTTGTCGAGACACCGCTCGCGGCAAGATCTGCCGAGTACATATCATCGGCAGCACCGCCCTCCTTAAAGCCGACGACTTCCGTTTCGGCCTTCGTTTCCACATACATTTCCGTACCTGCCGGAATCTCCACATTATTGCCCTTGACAAACAATCCGCCGACAAGACCGACAGGTCCCAACACGATGGCGCCGGCAGCCGAAGCGCCGACAGCGCCGGCCGTACGTTTGTATTCTTCCTTCGTCTTTTCGCCGACAACCAACGGAATCGGCGAACCGTCAGCACCGCGCACGGAATCATAAGAAATCTCGATTTTCCCGTCCCGGCCGAACCGCCCGGCCTTGCGGGCCTTCGTTATCGTCCCGTTCGTATCCATGCCGCGCGGAATGACAACGACATCGCCTACCATAACATCTTCTGAAACGGAAAAATGAACGACCTCCCCTTCAGCCGCCACGGCAGAATCAATGGCATCCAGATTTCGGATCTTGACGAGAGTCCCCGCCGGGATCGTGACGCGCTGCGAAGTGTATTTTTTGTTCCCCAGCAAGGCCGTCCGAAGCGAGGCGATGCGGCTGCGCAGCGGGCCCGTACCGGCAGCGCCGTTGAGTCCCTGTTCCATGGCCGACACACGCACCAGCAAAGGTTCATCGGTCACTTTCCCGGCATATTTCCACTGCATCATATTGACGGCGGCCAACATCGACAAATCGGCGCCCGAATTACCGTAGACCTCCTTATATATCGCATCCGTTCGCGCCTGTGCACTGCTGCTGTCCGTACCGCCGCGGAGTTCTTTATCCAAAGAGGCGATCCGCTCATTCAAAGCGCCGCTTTGCGCAGAACCGTATACCGTTGTTTCCACCTTTTCCGCCTTTTCCAGAATCGAATAATCGGCCGCACCGGCGGCTACCGTCCCACACAGGGCAATAACAGCCATGACACATGCTATTCTTCTATTCCACATATCGCATTCCTCCACCGGAAACTGTAACTGATACTGTTTATACAAAATAGCTCAATCGTTATCTTTCATTATATAAAAACATATAGTAAAAATCAACAGGAACGGCTTATGCCGCCGCATTGCCGTGTTGAGCGTCACATTCCGGTCTAGGAACACAGTACTGTCAGCTGTCAATTTCCCTCATAGCGCCGCACGCGCAACGTCAAGCCTCGCTGAGAACAAATTTGACGACACTTCTCGATTGCTGCCGGCGACTCCACCTGATCGACAACGGTCATGACGACCTGGGGAATATAGGCTTTGCAATGCTCGGCAAACGTCAACATCGCGTCATAAGAGTCCAGTCCGAAGCGGCTGCGGGTCACGGCCAGATATCGTTCCGCACTGTATTCATTCAGGCTGATGGAAATCGTATCAAGGAGACCTCCGGCAAAATCCTTCGCCGTATTGCGCCCGTAAAGCAAATCGGATAAGCCGTTCGTATTGATCCTCGTCTTGACAGCAGGATAGGCTTCCCGGATATGGCGCAGGAGCATTACGACCGTTTCCAAGCGTTCCGTCGGCTCTCCGAAACCGCAAAACACGACTTCGTTAATAACCGGCCAAGGCGCCCCGTCCAAGGCCTCCTTCACTTCTTCTACCGACGGCTCCTGTTGGAGCCACAAGGTCATATCGTCGCGCATGTCTTTCATCGTTCGCAGACAAAAAGTACAGCTGCAAGGGCACCGATTCGTCAAGTTAACATATAAGCTGCGCATTCGCGTCGCATCATGTCGCAAACTTTCCGCCGGACTGAGATAGCGCCCCTGCTCGGCCATATAAATGATCATCAAAAATACCTCCTCATCATAACTCCGTTAAAAACTCTTCAAAGACCAACCCGTACATTTCCGGTTCCTGTACGTCCAAAGTATGGCGCAATACGCGGCAAATAAACGACATCGCCTTCATTACGGCATCGTCCAGCGGCATCCCCTGCACAACGCCGGCGGCGACAATGGCGGAAAAGACATCGCCCGTTCCGGAATGCGCCCCGCCGACCTTTTCCGTTTCCAAAAAAGAGGCGCCTTTTTCCCGTTCATACACCAAGGTTCGCATGCAGTTTTTTCTGTGCAGCCCCGTAATGGCGACGCCCGACGGCCCCGACGCGGCCAACGTTTCCGCCAATTCGATCAATTCCTTGTCGGAAATACGCTCTTCATCAACATATGGACGCTCCGCCAAACGGCAGGCTTCCGTCAAATTCGGTGTAACGATCGTCGCATATGGCAGCAGCGACTTCATGGCGCGACACAAGGCGTCAGTGTAGGAAGCGTAGACGCTGCCGTTATCGCCCATGACCGGATCGACAACGATACAGCTATCCTCTCTGCCAACGCGAAGCAAACACTCTTTGACAATATCCACTTGACCAACTGACCCCAAAAATCCGGTCAGGATACCGTCGAAAACAAGTCCGTTCTCCTGCCAGCTGTCCAAATACCGCGGCATCCGCTCTGCGTAATCATCAATATAATAAGCAGGAAACCCTGTATGCACCGACAGGATTGCCGTAGGAAAGATACAGGCCTGCACCTTCATTGCCGAAATCAACGGAAGCTGGACGGCGGCGGCACAACGGCCGAATCCCGTCACGTCATTGACGACGGCGATTTTCTTCTGTTTCTTCACGTCTTCTCCCCTATCTGTACTTTTTAATAATTACATAATATATTATTTCATACGATGACAGATGAATCAATAGCCGATCTGAGGGGCGGTTTCCGAAACCATCATCTTCATATCTCCATTGCCCCCTGCTGCAGATGTGATTATAATAAAAGTATCCATTCCAAGGGAGATGAACGATATGTATACAATGGAAACTATGCGGCAGGAAATTGCCGCCGCCGTCGAAAAAGTCCGAGCCTTGAAGCCGTTGGCGCCATCCATTACCAACACGGTAACCGTCAACTTCGTCGCCAATGCCCAACTTGCCGCAGGCGGTACGGCGGCGATGATCTATCTGCCCGATGAAGCAGAGGCGCTGGCCGAGGCAGGATCCTCGTTTTATATCAACGTCGGTACATTGCTGCCGATCTACCGGGAAACCGTGCCGCTGGCGGCGCAAAAGCTGCACGCACTGCACAAGCCGTGGGTCCTGGATCCCGTTGCCATCGGCATCGGCTCGTTGCGCACGGAGCTTCTGTCGCTGTTGAAAAACTATCCGCCAGCCGTAATTCGCGGCAACGCTTCCGAAATCATTGCCCTCGCAGGCCTATGGAATCTTTCGGGCGGCACGGAAACGTCAAACGTACACGGTGTGGACTCGACGGATACGGTCCAGGCCGCCCGATTGGCAGCAATTTCACTGGCCCGCTTTACAGGCGGCGCCGTCGCCGTTTCCGGCACTGTCGATCTGATCACGGACGGCCGGCAAGCGGTCTGCTCTTACGGCGGTTCCTCCCTCATGGAATCCATTACCGGCTGCGGCTGCTCTCTCGGCGGCGTCATAGCCGTTTACAGCGCCGTCGCTTCACCATTTATCGCCGCCCTTTGCGGCACAGCCGCATATAATTTCGCCGGCAGAGAAGCGGAACGGCACGCCGCCGGAACAGGATCTTTTCAACTTGCTTTTCTCGATGCCTTATACAACGCATCGCCTAAAGATATCAGTTTAACGCAGTTTACACCCGAGGAGGTATGATTATGAACACACTTATTGCTGTTTGCATTGCACCCTGCGGTACGGGCGACGAATATGCGCCTTACGTTTCTCAGATCGTAAAAATCATTCGCGAATCAGGACTCCCGAACCGTACCAATGCCATGTTCACCGAAATCGAAGGCGAATGGGACGATGTCATGGCCGTCGTCAAAAAAGCCACCTTCTCCCTGGCCGAACAGGGGATCCGGACAGAAGTCATGCTGAAAGCCGATATTCGTCCCGGCTACACAAATATGATGGAGCGCAAGGTAGCCGTCATTAACGAAATATTGGACAACGAAAAGTAAGCCCTTCTCTCTTGACAACACCTCCTATTCCAGTGTAAACTATTAAAGTCAGCACCGATATGGAGTGGTACTCAAGAGGCTGAAGAGGACGGTTTGCTAAATCGTTAGGGGTCGTAAGGCTTGCGAGAGTTCGAATCTCTCCCACTCCGCCAAACGAAAAAAAGATCTCAGGAAAATCTGAGATCTTTTTTTGTTGCGCCTTTAGAGACCTGGACGACACGTCTCATTACAAGCTAAATCATTTCCGCTAATCGCCGCAAGGCGGGCTCCATGCCCGAAACCCGCCTTCGCCATGATTCAATCCGATATAGAAGCGGCAAAATCCCTGCCAAACTGCCGGCACAAGTCCTTCGCCTTATCATCAGGCACCCACATGCACCGCAACGGTTCCTGCACAACGGCAAAACCGCTGCCCTTCAACAGCTCAGTAATTTGCTTCGGCGCATCACCGCTCCAACCGTAGCTGCCGAAAGCCGCCGCCTTCTTGTTCTTGAATTTAAGGCCCTTCATCATTTCAATGATGCCGCCAATGGAAAACAGGAACCCGTAATTGATCGTCGGCGAACCGACAAGAACGGCCTTCGATTTGAATACTTCCGTACAAATATCGTTTTTATCTTCTTTGGCCGAATTAAACAACTTAACCGTAATCGACGGATCAATTTCACGAATACCTTCGCCAATACATTCCGCCATGCGGCGCGTTGAATTCCACATCGTATCGTAAATGATCGTGACTTGATTTTCCTGGTACGCCGCCGCCCACTGCTGATACGCCTCAACGATCTGCAGCGGATTATCCCGCCAAATGACGCCGTGGCTCGGACAGATCATAGACACGGGCACATTCATATCCAAAATTTCCTTGATCTTCTTCGTTACCATCGGACTGTACAGGTTCAAAATATTCGCATAATACTTCATTGCCTCACGGTACAATTCCGCCTGATCAACCTTGTCATTGAACAACAACTCACTGGCATAATGCTGCCCGAATCCGTCATTACTGAAAAGAATATTTTCACCGGTCATATACGTAAACATCGTATCAGGCCAATGGAGCATTGTCGCTTCGATGAAAACCAGGCGGCTTTCCCCGAGATCCAGCGTATCGCCGGTCTTGACATTGACAAAATTCCAATCCTGATGATAATGACCGCGAATGATTGCTTCACCCTTCGCCGTGCAGTAAATCGGCGTATGGGGGATTTCTTTCATCAGTAACGGCAAGGCGCCGCTGTGATCGCTTTCACTGTGGTTCATGACAATATAATCAATGTCATTCAAGTCTATTTCCGCTTTCAAATTTTCAACAAACTCTTTGTCGAACGGTTTCCAAACCGTATCCATCAAAACGGTTTTCTGATCGCGAATCAGGTATGAATTATATGACGAGCCCTTATCCGTCGAATACTCATCCCCATGAAACCGAGCAAGCTCCCAATCAATCTTTCCGACCCAAGTAACTTTTTCTGTAACATTCTTTGCCATACGACTACCCCCTAACAACAAGTAATACTATCAAGATTCTTTATGCATACTATACTACACGCGTCTGCCAAAGTATATTGCATATACAACAAAACAGATAGTTTTTGTCCCTGTATTTTTATTACATATAATGAACCCTTTACGGCTATTCCCATCCGTTTTCTTTTTTATATGTGTCATCATACAAACTGGAAAATATACATCTGTTCCATTCAGAATACGCCCAGACAATATCCTTCTTCATGACTAAACGCACCGCTTCATGCAGCATTTTTACGATTTCCCCTGACGGCAATCCTTTATGCCTGGGAATACCTGTCAGTATAGCCAATTTTTCTTCAGTCACATTCGTATGTTAACGAAACGCCCCATCAGTCCTTGATGAATCATCAACGACTGATGGGGCGCAACACTTCCATAACTCTTTCAATCAGCTTGAACAGACCATACGCATTAATTCGTCCATTTTCTTTTCTGCCAATTGGTCAAAATAAACCAGCACATGCCGAAGAAAAGTACGCATAAAAATATGCCAAATATATTCCGTAGAGGCAATACCGTCAATACGGCGCCATACTTGTATGGATAATTTGGCAAGATTTCTTAATATTCCCATCCATTTTCACCTCCTTTATTATATTTCAATAATTATTAATTTATCAAATTATCTCCTTGCTTATAAATAATATATATCATAAAATAACTTAAGGGTCAATATTTATATTCCTGTATATCAACGTCATCTCCATATAGAAAGAGTTGCAACGCTTATTATACCGTAACTGCTTCGTTCCATCCGCTTTCCGCCACCTTATCTGTCTATTTCGTTATTTCTGTTATAAATAAAGTGCTATTGATAAATTTAAAAGAAACCAATCGTTTTTTTTAATATGTAAGTTTTTCTTTGCCGTGTAAATTAATTGCTAATTAAGAGTAAATAGGTATTGATTTATTAATGATAATGTTTTATAATAACAAATAACAAAAGTTAATTAATAATTTTTTCTCCCTGTGGAGGCGAGTACTATGTCAACTCTTATTGATGCGTTTGCAAAACGCCGTACAAACTATGCTTTAGATAAAAATGTGACGATTGCCCAAAGTGCAATTATAAAAACAGTTCAAGATGTTATTCATGAAGTTCCATCTGCCTTCAATATGCAGTCCGGTAAAGTCATCGTGGCTTTCGGCAAAAAGCACGACAAAATCTGGCAGATTGCCATGGATACGTTACGGGCCATCGTACCGGCCGAAAATTTCGGCACGACAGAAGTAAAAATCAATTCCTTCGCCGCCGCTTACGGTACAATCCTTTATTTTGATAATACTGCCGTTGTAAAATCGATGCAGGAACAATTTCCCCTTTACGCCGACAATTTTCCCGTCTGGGCTCAGCAGGCAAACGGCATGATGCAGTTCGGCGTCTGGTCGGCGCTCACCGACTTGGGATTAGGCGTCAATATGCAGCATTATAATCCGCTGATTGACGATGCCGTTAAGAACGAATTTCAGGTTCCCGCCGAATGGCAATTAATCGCGCAGATGCCTTTCGGCAACCCCACAGCCGTCCCCGATCCGATCGCCAAAGATCCGATCGATGAACGAGTTCTCGTATTCGATAAATAAGTTTGTAAAATTCAGGAGGGTATACCAATGGCAACGATTTACGATTTCAAAGTAAAAACTATTCAAGGACAGGAAGTTTCACTCAGCGATTACAAGGGTAAGGTCGTCTTAATCGTCAACACCGCAAGCAAATGCGGTTTTACCCCGCAGTACGAAGGACTGGAAGCTTTATACAAAAAGTATCAGGATCAGGGCTTCGTTATCCTCGGTTTCCCGTCAAATCAGTTCTTGGCTCAAGAACCTGGCAGCGGCGATGAAATCCAATCCTTCTGCAAGGTTAACTTCGGTGTCACGTTCCCGCTCTTTGCAAAAATAGATGTTCGCGGTGAAAACGCCGATCCGCTCTATACATATTTGAGCGATGCCGCCCCCTTCAAGGGATATGAACTTCAAAAGGAATCCGGTCAGTTGATCAAATCTGTCGTCGCTGAACATTATCCGGAAAATCTGGAAGGCAACGGCGTTAAATGGAACTTCACGAAATTCCTCGTCAGCCGTGACGGTACCGTCGTTACACGATTTGAATCAAGCGTGACGCCGGAAGAGTTGGAAAACGATATTAAGGCAGCGCTTTGATTTTACGCATTTCATGTAAAAAGGAAGGTGATCTCTGTGAAGCAGTATGTAAATGATGTATATAATCTCTATATCGACGGCAAGTGGGTGCCGTCCAGCAGCGGCAAAACCTTTACGGCATATAATCCGTCTAACGGTGAAGTGCTGGCGACCTGTGCCGAAGCGACCAAAGAAGATGTTGATAAAGCGGTTAAGGCTGCGCACGAAGCATTGAAAACCTGGCGCAAGACGTCGACCATTGAACGGCAGAATTATCTGCTCAAGATCGCCGATATCATTGATGCCAATGCCGAACATTTGGCAATGGTCGAAACCTTGGACAACGGCAAACCGCTCCGCGAAACGCAAAATGCCGATATTCCGTTAAGTGCCGATCATTTCCGTTATTTTGCCGGCGCTTTACGGACGGAAGAAGGACGGGCCATGATGCTCAATGAAAACACCATGACCATTGTTCTCCGCGAGCCGATCGGCGTTGTCGGCCAGGTCGTTCCCTGGAACTTCCCTTTCCTCATGGCCGCCTGGAAATTGGCGCCTGTTTTGGCTTCAGGTTGTACGACGGTGTTGAAGCCTTCAAGTCATACGTCCCTCAGCGTTCTTGAATTAATCCGCCTGATTGAAGGCATTCTGCCTCCTGGCGTCATTAATGTGATTACCGGCAGCGGGTCCGGATCCGGTCAATATCTTCTCGACCATCCGGGCTTACAGAAGCTGGCCTTTACCGGCTCGACGGAAGTCGGCCGCGGAGTCTATAAAGCGGCCATGGAAAAACTGATCCCTGCTACCTTGGAACTGGGCGGCAAGTCGGCCAATATCTTCTTCAATGATTGCAAATGGGATATGGCGATGGACGGCGCTCAACTCGGTATTCTCTTCAACCAGGGGCAGGTCTGCTGCGCCGGCTCTCGAATCTTCGTTCAGGAAGATATTTATGATCGCTTCGTTGACGAATTGGCAGCACGTTTCAATCGTGTCAAAGTCGGCTTGCCTTGGGAACCGGGCGTACAAATGGGTTCTCAAATTTACAAACAGCAAGTCGATAAGATTCTGGAATACGTTGAAATCGGCAAAAAAGAAGGCGCCCGCCTCGTCTGCGGCGGTGAAAAGATCATGGAAAACGGCCTCGACAAAGGCAATTTCGTTCGTCCTACGATTTTCGCCGACGTAACGAATGATATGCGCATTGCCCGTGAAGAAATATTCGGGCCTGTCGTCTGCATTCTCAAGTTCAAGACGGAAGACGACGTTATCGCTATGGCAAATGACAGCGAATACGGCTTAGGCGGCGCCGTGTGGACGCGCGACATCAACCGCGCTATCCGCGTAGCCCGTGCTATTGAAACCGGTCGCATGTGGATTAACACGTATAATGCCATTCCTGCAGGCGCTCCGTTCGGCGGTTACAAGCAATCCGGGATCGGCCGTGAAACGGACAAGCTGATCTTGCAGCATTATACGCAAGCAAAAAATATTTACATCAATCTTTCAGAAAACCCTACCGGTCTCTATGAAAGTTGAGCGTTATCACGCAAATCCGCTTTAGCTGTCAGCACAAAATGCTCACAGCTAATCTGATAAAAACAAAACAGCCGAAAGGCAGCCTGTCCTCCCGCAGGTTGCCTTTCGGCTGTTTTTTCTATATTTCAATGACAGTCTCAACGGTCTTCAATTTCATTTCAGCAACATGTTCATTATCCCGGTCAAACAGTATGGATCCTGACAGTTTTTCTCCCTGTAAAAGCCGCGGCAGCCATATCCGGTCTCCAGCCCACATAGACTCGAAAGGGATCCGGTCATAGCTGAACCACTGCGGCTCCATTTCCTCTGACGCGCGCGGCGTTCCCGTATAAAGGGAAGCAAAATAGACATATCCGATATGATCCAAACTCGGTTCGGCGCTGAAGCGAAAATCCAAGAAAGCCACAGGCTGCAGCTCCGTTTCTTTGATCAGAAGTCCAGCTTCTTCTTTGCATTCACGAACAGCACAGGCCCGAAAAGTCTCGCCACGTTCCAGCTTGCCGCCAAAGCCGTTCCATTTACCGGCGCCGAAGCCGCGTTTCTTTCGTCCTAAAAGGATGTGGTTGCTGCTGTCGATGGGAAAACACAGCGTCGTAGGTCTCATGCATGTTTCTCCTGTTATTTCTTTCGGCTGTTTCGGAAATTTCTGAAGTATTCATATTCGCCATACAATTCATGTAATACGATGCGGATAGGCCAAATGATATTGTTTGGCGTCAACATGGCTTTCAACGGAATATACTTTATCGGACTCGTTTTAATGGCATCCAGAAAGTCCCTTGCTTCACTGTTTTCGAAGTGACAAAGGATAATCGCTTCTTCTTTGACAGGTTCTCGCAGATTGCCTCCTTCATCAATAGCAGCGTCTTCGCCTTCGTCCGTTTCCTGTCCCAGCGCCGCAATGGCTTGAATCTCTTCTTCAGATAAGCCCAGAATATCGCCGACTCGTTTTTCCTTATCTTCTTCATGAACGCGCTTGAGCGCCGCCCGATGCAGAAGGCAAACACTGCTAAGCAAACTATACCGCTGATCGGAAAAGTTAATTGCCAGTACCGTTTTTTTACCCATTTCTCTACGCCTCCTCACATATGCAAAAGGCACTGCAACAGTTACGCTGCAGTGCCTTCGGCCCATTCAGCCGCGACCTTGAAGCCGACTGAATCAATGCGTCAAACCAATTCGATAATAACCATGGGAGCTGCATCACCTTGACGCACGCCGGTCTTAATGATGCGTGTATAGCCGCCTTGGCGATCTTGATATTTCGGTGCAACTTCATCAAATAATTTTTTTACTACATCTTCATTCATCATGTACGCCATAACTTGACGACGAGCATGCAAATCACCGCGTTTCGCAAGAGTAAGCATTTTATCGGCGATTTTGCGCAGTTCTTTCGCTTTGGCTTCCGTCGTCTCAATACGTTCATGCTGGAATAAAGAGGTAAC
Source organism: Megasphaera vaginalis (ex Srinivasan et al. 2021) (assembly GCF_000478965.1). Lineage (NCBI taxonomy): Bacteria > Bacillati > Bacillota > Negativicutes > Veillonellales > Veillonellaceae > Megasphaera > Megasphaera vaginalis (ex Srinivasan et al. 2021). The sequence goes on along the minus strand of NZ_AWXA01000020.1, from coordinate 14,629 downwards.
AATGCTGCGCAGTAATGCTCTACGTGCAGAGCTGTCACGTCCTAACTTTCTATAAGCCATCGTTCATCCTCCTCGATCTATTCGTCACCGGACCGCAAATCCAATTCATAGTCTTTCAACTTTTCAATAATCTCATCTACCGATTTTTTGCCGAGATTGCGAATCTTGGCAAGATCCCCTTCCGTGTGGCCGATCAAGTTGCCGATCGTGTAAATATTGGCACGTTTCAGGCAATTGGACGCGCGAACGGAAAGTTGCAAAATGTCGATTTTTTCTTCAATAATATCAGGGCCGTCCGTTTCTTCCGGCTCTTCCCCGTCAGGATTGACAAATTTCTGATTGATAGCATCGACACGGCTATCCGTTGCAATACCTTTGAAACAATCGAGATACTGCATCATCAGCACGGCAGCGGAAGCAACGGCATCATGCGCTTTAATACTTCCGTCGGTCTGCAGTTCCAAAACCAACGAATCATAATCCATTTCGTTGCCTACCCGAACATCGTTTACTTCATAATTGGCCCGCAAAATCGGAGAGAAAATCGAGTCAATAGGAATAACACCGATGGAATCGGTATCCTTCTTGTTCTTTGTTGAAGGAACATACCCTTTGCCGCTTTCAATGTGGCACTGCATATGAATATGCGCGTCCGCATCCAGCGTCGCAATATGAAGATCGGGGTTTAAAATTTCTATGTCTGAGTTAACGTTGAGGCAAGCGGCCGTAAATTCGGATTCACCTGAAATATCAACGGTGATATCCGCTTCCTGAATGTCGTCACGCGTAAATCTCATCCGGACTTGTTTTAGATTCAGAATTATTTCCGAAACGTCTTCACGTACGCCGGTTATCGTCGAAAACTCATGAAGGACACCATCGATCTTGATCGACGTAATGGCTACACCTTCCAGTGACGATAAAAGTACACGCCGCAAGCTATTCCCCAAAGTGATTCCGTAACCTCTGTCGAGAGGTTCGCATACGAATTTTCCATAGCAGCCGTCATCTTTAATTTCAACGGATTTGACTTTAAAATTGTTATCGTTACTCATTTGGAAAATCCTCCCATTCCAGAATCAAAACCAAGTTGGTAAGTCCTCAAGATCAGACGCGTCTGCGCTTGGGCGGACGGCAACCATTATGCGGAATAGGAGTAACATCTTTGATTGCATTTACTTCAAGACCTGCAGCCTGCAGTGCACGAATCGCCGCTTCACGTCCGGATCCAGGGCCTTTAACAAATACTTCCACTTGACGCAGCCCATATTCCATCGCAGCCTTGGCAGCCGTTTCAGCAGCCATCTGTGCTGCAAAAGGAGTGCTCTTGCGGGAACCGCGGAAGCCCATTTCACCGGCGCTGGCCCAGGACAGTGTATTGCCGCGAGTATCACTGATCGTAACGATCGTGTTATTGAAAGTAGAACGAATATGAGCTGAGCCCGATTCTACATGTTTCTTTTCTTTTCTTTTGTTGCTTCTTACATTAGTTTTAGCCAAAATCGTTTCCCTCCTTACTCAAAAAGTATTATTTCTTATGACCGGCAATTGCTTTTCTCGGACCCTTGCGGGTACGAGCGTTGGTCTTTGTGCGCTGGCCGCGAACAGGAAGACCGGAACGATGCCGCTTGCCGCGATACGAATTAACTTCGATCAGGCGTTTGATATTAAGAGCGCCTTCACGTCGGAGATCGCCTTCTACTTTATAGTCAGATCCGATCGTTTCGCGAATCTTCTGTACTTCCTCTTCCGTTAAATCACGAACGCGGGTATCAGGGCTGATCCCTGTTTTCTTAAGAATCTCCTGGGAAGAAGAAAGACCGATCCCGAAGATATACGTTAAACCCACTTCAACTCGTTTATCACGTGGTAAATCCACACCGGCTATACGTGCCATCTATTCATCCACCTCCTTGTTTATTAACCTTGTTTCTGTTTATGTTTCGGATTTTCGCAAATAACCATTACACGGCCTTTGCGTTTAATAATCTTGCATTTTTCGCAAATTTTCTTTACTGACGGTTTTACCTTCATAGTTAACCTCCTGCGTAATTCTTACTTGAAGCGGTATGTAATACGGCCACGGCTCAGATCATACGGCGTCAGTTCCATAGTGACGCGATCGCCCGGCAGGATACGAATAAAGTTCATCCGCATTTTTCCGGAAACGTGTGCCAAAATAATATGGTCGTTTTCCAACTTAACTTTGAACATGGCGTTCGGTAAGGCTTCAACGACGATGCCTTCAACTTCAATGACATCTTCTTTAGACATGTAATACCTCCCTGGTCAATTCCACAGCAGCCCGCTTGACAGCGGCCCGTATCCATTCGTCGTTGTAATTGGCAGGAACTGTTTCAACAGCTCCCAAAATCCTCAGATGCCGGCAGTTCTTTTTTTCGGCCTATCCAATTTGTACTTTCGACCGTCAGCAATTTGCACATACGGATAAGTCAGTCTGTCGACAACAACATACAGGACACCTTTATCTTTTCCGGCCAGGCTCTGTACGACAGTACCTGCCCGTATCTGATCCCGTTCCATTACGACGGTAATGTCAGGATTTCCGGACCGTTTTCCGTAATCGCAATGGTGTGCTCAAAATGAGCGGCCCACTGCTTGTCCTGCGTAACGACGGTCCACCCGTTTTTCAGCTGACGAACTTTTTCCGTGCCCATATTAATCATCGGTTCAATTGCCAGGACCATGCCGTTTTCCAATAATTCGCCGTGATCTGCAGTTCCGTAATTCGGCACCTCCGGTTCTTCGTGCATGTCCGTTCCGATACCGTGCCCGACATAGTCACGAACGACTCCATATCCGAAGGATTCGGCATAGGACTGCACGGCATGACCGATATCTCCAATATGATTACCGGCAACAGCCTGCTGAATGCCCTTATAGAGGCATTCTTCCGTCACCTTCAGCAACTGCAGGACGGCAGGTTTGACACGGCCGACAGGAATCGTTACCGTCGAATCACCGTGATAGCCGTCTTTATTTACTACCAAGTCAACGCTGATGATGTCGCCATCTCTCAACTTGCGCCGACCGGGAATGCCGTGTACGACTTCTTCGTTTACACTGGCACAAATCGTTGCCGGGTACCCGTAGTAGCCCTTGCAACTCGGAAAAGCACCGCGGCTGCGAATATATTCTTCACAGCGCAGATCAAGTTCCGCCGTCGTGACGCCCGGCTTGGCGAGCTGTCTCATTAAGACCAGCGCGTCCGCCGTAATCCGTCCGGCTTCCCTGATGTATTCGATTTCCCGTTTCGATTTCAGTATGATCATTTTATTTGCTCTTTTCGAGACTGGCCACGATCGCGTCAAACACAGCCTCCATACCTTGCTGTCCATCGACTTCCAAGTAGAGATTCGAGCTTTTGTAGTAGTCAATGAGCGGTTTCGTCTGTGCGGCATACACGCTGAGACGTTTTTTTACGGTTTCCATCTTGTCATCGTCACGCTGGTATAAAGGACCGCCGCATTTATCGCAAACATTTTCCTTCTTGGCAGGCTTAAATGTCAAATGATACGTAGCGCCGCAGGAACGACAAATCTGTCGCCCCGTCGTCCGTCTGATCAATTCTTCATCGGGAACGGCGATATTGATAACGCCGTCAAGTTTGATGCCCAGATCACGAAGAATGGCATCGAGAGAAACCGCCTGTGACGTCGTACGAGGAAATCCGTCAAGGATAAACCCTTTCTTACAATCATCCTTAGCCAGCCGCTCCTTAACGATTCCGACGGTAACGGCATCGGGAACCAGCTGACCGTTGTCCATATATTTTTTGGCTTCCAAGCCGAGAGGCGTCTGCTCTTTCACTGCCGCCCGGAACATATCGCCGGTGGAAATCTGCGGAATCCCATACTTCTCGATTAATCGTTCGGCCTGTGTGCCTTTACCGGCACCGGGAGGCCCCATTAAAAGAATGTACATCCAGCTACCTCCTTTATTTCATAAAGCCTTGATACTGTTTATTAAGCACCAATGACTCCGCCTGCTTCATCGTATCGATGGCCACACCGACAACAATCAGTACGGCTGTACCGCCGAAGTAGACACCTTGAATACCGGTTATCCAGCCGATAAAATTCGGCAGAATGGCGACAAAAGCAAGGAAGAAAGCACCTGCTAATGTAATTCTCGTCATAATTCTGTCAATATGTTTCGCCGTCGGCTGCCCCGGACGAATACCGGGAATAAACCCGCCGTACTTCTGCATATTTTCCGTCAACTGCGGAATATTCAGCGAAATCGCCGTGTAGAAATACGTGAAGAAAATGATCAAGAAAGCATAACAGATAGTGTTTGCCATCGTTCCCCAAGCGAAAAACGCCGCAACAGCCCGAATCGTTTCGTTTTGGACGAATTGTGCCACCGTGATCGGGAACATCAATACGGACGAGGCGAAGATGATGGGAATAACGCCGGCCTGATTAACCTTTAAAGGGATGTGCGTCGTATGTCCGCCATACATCTTCCGGCCGACTACACGCTTGGCATACTGTACGGATACACGCCGTTGCCCTTGCGTAACTTCAATGACAACGACGATCATCAGCAATGCGATCAGCGCAAACAACAAGGCCTGAAAGACATTGACGGTACCGGCCTGAACGTATTGATACATCGTCTGCACGCCATTAGGGAAACGGGCCACGATCCCGGCAAAAATGATCAGCGATATGCCGTTACCGATGCCGCCGGCTGTAATCTGATCTCCGAGCCACATCAGGAAACAGGTTCCTGCCGTAAGAATCAACGCTACCATGATCACCATCGTCCAGCTATTACTGACCAAGGCATTGTTCACTTTCAGCGCATAGCTCATGGCAAACGCTTGGATGAGACCTAAGAGAACCGTGCCGTAGCGCGTGACTTTCTGTATCTTTTCGCGCCCGTCCTGGTTATCTTTAGCCCATTGTTCAAACTTCGGCACAACGGAGGTCAAGAGCTGCATGATGATAGACGCATTGATATACGGTGTAATACTCATGGCCAGCACGGAAAACTTACTTAATGCGCCGCCGGAAAACAGATCCAACAAGCCGAATAAGTTGCCGCTGCTGAACAAGTTTTCAATAACGGTGGAATCTACGCCCGGCACCGGGATATGAACGCCGAGCCGAAAAATGACAAACATGATCAAGGTGAATACTGCGCGTTTCCGGAATTCCGTAACGTTCAGAACATTCTGGATGCCTTCTAACACCTTAGATCACCTCAACTTTACCACCGGCTGCTTCAATTTTTTCCTGGGCCGTTTTGGTAAAGCCCTGAGCCTGGACAGTCAGTTTCTTTTCAAGATCGCCGTTGCCCAAAATGCGAACGCCGTCACGGACATTCTTTAAAATACCCGCTTCTACTAACGCTACCGGATCGACAGTTGCACCATCTTCAAAACGATTCAGTGTAGAAACATTGACTTCTGCATATTCTTTAGCCCAGACATTTTTAAAACCGCGCTTGGGAAGCAAGCGGTATAACGGCATCTGTCCCCCTTCAAAACCGGGACGTGTACCGCCGCCACTGCGGGAATTTTGACCTTTCATGCCTTTACCGGCAGTCTTACCGTTTCCCGAGCCGATACCGCGGCCAACACGGGTGCGAGTTTTCTTGGAACCTGGAACTACGCTCATTTCATGAAGTTTCAATTCATTGCACCTCCTTTTATTAGATTTCTTCTACTTTGATCAAGTGCTCTATCTTGTGAAGCATGCCTTTGATCTGCGGCGTCGCTTCTTTAACGACTTGAGAATTGGTCTTATGCAGACCGAGAGCCACAACCGTCGCACGCTGATCAGCGGGTCGACCGGCCAAGCTTCTTACGAGTGTAACTTTTACTTGCGACATGTCGTATATCCTCCTTATTAACCGTAAATTTCTTCTACAGTCTTCCCGCGGAGTTCGGCAACTGTACGAACGTCTTTCAATTGACGCAAGCCGGAAATGGTTGCCTGAACCATATTGTTCGGATTGGAAGAGCCGAGGGATTTAGTGAGAATGTTACGAACGCCGACCAATTCCAGGACGGAACGGACCGGACCGCCGGCAATAACGCCGGTACCTTCGGCAGCCGGTTTCAAGAGAACCTTGCCGGCACCGAAAACGCCGGTGATTTGATAAGGAATTGTACCGTTTTTCAAAGAAACGGTTACCATGTTTTTCTTGGCATCTTCAACGCCTTTGCGAATAGCTTCGGGAACTTCCCCGGCTTTGCCCAAACCGGCTCCCACTCTGCCGTTGCCATCACCGACAACAACCAATGCACTGAAGGAAAAACGGCGGCCGCCTTTAACTACCTTAGCAACACGGTTAATAAATACGACATTTTCTTGTAATTCGAGACCTGCATGGTCAACTTTTGCCATGTGTTATTTCCTCCTTGATTAGAATTGTAAGCCTGCTTCACGAGCAGCTTCGGCGAGTGCAGCAACACGGCCGTGATATACGTAACCGCCGCGGTCAAAGACAACGGTGGTAATGCCTTTTTCCATAGCGCGTTTGGCAACCAGCGTACCGACCAATTTGGCCGCATCCGCATTGCCGCGGACGTCAGTCTGCCCTTTAATTTCTTTGTCAAGCGTGCTGGCTGATACTAACGTAACGCCATTTACATCATCAATGACCTGAGCGTACATATTGGAAAGGCTGCGGAATACATTCAAACGCGGACGTTCGGCAGTCCCTGTTATATGTTTGCGTATACGCCAATGGCGTTTAACGCGAATCGCATTTTTACTGGATTTCAAGGAATTCACTCCTTTCGTGGATTAAATGGGATTATTTCTTCGTGCCAGCCTTGCCGGCCTTACGACGTACATGTTCACCTGCATAGCGAATCCCTTTTCCTTTATACGGTTCAGGGAGGCGATAGCCGCGGATTTTAGCGGCAAATTCGCCGACATGTTCTTTATTGGCGCCAGATACTATGATCTGCGTAGCACTGGGGCATTCTACGGAAATACCTTCGGGAGCGTCAAGTTCCAAAGGATGGGAGAAACCGAGCGTCAACGCGAGTTTCTTTCCTTTCATCTGCGCTCTGTACCCGACACCGACAATTTCCAATTCCTTTTTGAAACCTTCCGTAACACCGGTAACCATGTTGGCAACAAGCGCGCGGGTCAAGCCATGCAATGCACGATGTTCTTTATCTTCGGACGGACGTTCGATCGTAATGACGTTGTCCTGAATTGTAACCTTCATATCCTGGTGGAGCGTACGGGTAAGTTCACCCTTGGGACCTTTGACGGTAATCGTTGTGCCGTCGAGGTTTACGTTTACGCCTGCCGGGATATCAATAGGCATTCTACCTATACGAGACATATTGACACCTCCAAATAATTACCAGACGTAAGCGATAACTTCTCCGCCCAGACCTAATTTACGAGCACGTTTATCTGTCATAACACCTTGGGATGTAGAGATAACGGCAATACCTAAGCCGCCGAGAACGCGGGGAAGCTCTTCCGTTTTAGCGTACACACGCAGCCCCGGTTTCGATATTCTTTTAATGCCGGTAATGACTTTTTCTTTGTTAGAACCATATTTTAACGTGACCTTCAACGTTTTTCCTTCGTTTACGGCTTCGTAATTTTTAACAAACCCTTCTTCTTTCAAGATGTTCAGCACAGCGGCTTTCATCGTCGAAGCAGGCATTTCCACTTTTTCGTGATATGCCGAATTGGCGTTACGGATGCGGGTAAGCATATCCGCAATCGGATCGGACATTGACATAATTTAAAACCTCCCTTCGTTAATGAGTTACCAACTAGCTTTGCGAACGCCGGGAATCTGCCCCTTGTAGGCCAAATCACGGAACGTAATACGGCTGATACCGAATTTCCGCATATACCCGTGCGGACGGCCCGTTACTTTGCAGCGGTTATGCAGACGCACCGGTGAAGCATTGGCAGGTAACTGGGAAAGAGCTTCATAGTCACCCTTCGCCTTTAATTCAGCCCGGAGTGCAGCGTATTTGGCAACCATTTTTTCACGTTTCTTTTCACGTTCAAGCATTGACTTCTTTGCCATCTATGTATTTCCTCCTTATTGCTTTTCGAAAGGCATGCCCATCATGGTCAGCATGTCGCGGCCTTCTTCGTCGCTGACAGCAGTCGTAACAATGGTAATATCCATGCCGCGCGCTTTATCAACTTTATCATATTCGATTTCCGGGAAAATCAGCTGTTCCTTCAAACCGAGCGTATAGTTGCCGCGGCCGTCAAAACCGGTAGCGCTGATGCCGTGGAAGTCACGCACGCGAGGCAATGCCAGGTTCATCAGCTTATCGAGAAATTCATACATGCGTTCACCGCGAAGCGTAACTTTGCAGCCGAGATTCATGCCTTCACGAATCTTAAATGCGGCAATGGACTTCTTGGCTTTCGTAATGATCGGTTTCTGACCGGAAATGATGGTCATGTCATTGACAGCAGCATCCAAAGCCTTGGCATTCGTAACGGCTTCGCCGACAGCCATATTGATGACGACTTTCGTGACTTTCGGAATCTGCATGACGTTTTTATAATTGTATTTTTCCTGTAATCCTTTCACTACTTCGGAAAGGTATTTGTCTTTTAATCTGGACACTCTCAAGGCCCTCCCTTCTTATCAGATAGCTTTGCCGCTCTTTACGGCAGTGCGGACTTTTGTCCCGTCGGCTTGCTGAACCATTTTCACACGGGTCGGTTTGCCGCTTTCGGGATCGACGAGCATTACATTGGAAACATGAATAGGCGCTTCCTTCGTAATGATGCCGCCTTGAGGATTGTTCTGTGTCGGTTTTGTATGGCGTTTGACCTGGTTGAGACCTTCTACGACTACACGGTCTTTCTTCGGATATGCCGCAATGATCTTACCTTTCTTGCCCTTATCTTTACCGGCGATGATCATAACCGTATCGCCTGTTTTAACATGCATTTTATCCATTATAGAACACCTCCCCTGCTTATAATACTTCCGGAGCCAAGGAGATGATCTTCATGAAATCTTTTTCACGCAGTTCTCTGGCAACGGGCCCAAAAATACGAGTGCCCTTAGGACTCTTATCTGCATTGATTACGACGGCTGCATTTTCGTCAAAACGAATGTAAGAACCATCAGGACGGCGTAATCCTTTTTTAGAACGAACGATAACGGCCTTGATGACGTCGCCCTTCTTGACAACGCCGCCGGGTGTTGCATCTTTAACAGACGCAGTGATGATATCGCCAATATTGCCATATTTACGATATGAGCCACCCATGACCTGGATGCACAAAATCTTTTTGGCACCGGTGTTATCGGCAACATTCAACATAGTTTCTTGCTGAATCATGGTTTAACCTCCTAAAATATAAGCTTACTGAGCTTTTTCTACGACTGTTACGACTCTCCAGTGTTTCTGTCTGGATAAGGGACGCGTTTCTTCAATACGTACGATATCGCCGACATGGCATTCGTTGTTTTCATCATGCGCTTTGAATTTGACAGTTGTGATCATCGGCTTCTTGTACAGATCATGCTGCTCTTTATATTCGACAGCAACAACAACGGTCTTGTCCATTTTATCGCTGACAACTTTACCTAAACGAATTTTCCGTTCATTTCTTTCCATCTGTGCGTACAACCTCCTTTTCAGATTCCCAATTATATACTTACGCTTACGCTTGCGCTTTCAGTTCTGCTTCACGCTGCACCGTCTTGATGCGGGCAATGGTCTTTTTGACTTCGCCAATGCGCTTCGGATTTTCCAATTGGCCGGTTGCATGCTGAAAACGGAGGTTAAACAATTCTTCTTTAAGGCTGACTACCTTTTCATCCATTTCGGCAGCACTGAGGGCGCGGATTTCTTTAACCTTCATTTTGTTCACCACCTAATTCCTGACCTTTTATGACAAACTTCGTTTTGATCGGCAGCTTATGACCGGCAAGACGCATAGCTTCGCGCGCGATTTCCGGACTGACGCCGCCCATTTCAAAAAGTATACGGCCCGGTTTGACAACGGCTACCCAGTATTCGGGAGAGCCCTTACCGGAACCCATACGAGTTTCCGCCGGTTTTGCCGTAATCGGCTTATCCGGGAAAATTTTAATCCAAACTTTACCGCCACGTTTGATATAACGCGTCATGGCAATACGGGATGCTTCGATCTGCCGATTGGTAATCCAAGCCGGTTCCAAAGCAACCAAACCATACTCGCCGTGAGCAACTTTATTGCCGCGCTGCGCTTTACCCTTCATGCGGCCGCGGAACTGTTTACGATGCTTTACTCGTTTTGGAATTAACATCAGCGATCACTCCCTTCGCGTTTATTCTGCGGAGCTTTTTTAGCTTCCGGCAAGATTTCCCCTTTGTAAACCCAACATTTAATGCCGATGCAGCCATAAGTCGTATGCGCTGTCGCCACACCGTAATCAATATCGGCACGAATCGTATGCAAAGGAATGGAACCGTCGCGAACGCTTTCGGAACGAGCGATTTCGGCGCCGCCCAGACGACCGGAGCACATGATTTTAACGCCCTTGGCGCCCATGCGCATCGTGCGACCGATACTCTGTTTCATGGCACGGCGGAAGCCGATACGGCGTTCGAGCTGTCCGGCAATGTTTTCAGCCACCAAGGTGGCATCCAATTCAGCCTGCTTGATTTCAGCGATATTTACATCAACATTTTTATCCGTAAACGCTTTAAGGGCTTTTTTGATATCTTCGATGCCGGCGCCGCCGCGACCGATAACCATGCCCGGCTTGGCCGTATGAATAACTAATTTGATGCGTTTCGCAGAACGTTCGATTTCGATACGAGAAACGCCTGCAATGAACAACTGTTTCTTCAAGAATTCACGGATCCGTACGTCTTCATTCAAGAGTGCTGCATAATCTTTTTCAGCATACCATTTAGCATCCCAAGGTTTGACAACGCCAACTCGGAATCCATGGGCATTAACTTTTTGACCCACTACGTTTCCCTCCTTATGCTCTTTCTTTTACTACGACAGTCACATGACTGGATTTTTTCAAAATTTTGAAAGCCTGTCCGCGGCTGCGCGGATGAATACGTTTCATCGTCGAATCCTGATCGACAAAGATTTCCGAGATGTACAAGCTGTCAACGTTCATATCAAAATTATGTTCCGCATTGGCTACTGCCGAACGAAGGGTTTTGGCAACGACTCGCGATCCCACTTTCGGCGTAAATTTTAAAATAGCAAAGGCTTCGCCGACTTTTTTACCCCGAATTAAATTAGCAACGATTCGGATTTTACGGGGGGCTATGCGGATATGCTTAGTAATAGCTCTTGTTTCCATCAATATTTACCTCCCTTATCCTGTTACTTTTTCGGCTTTGGCGTGGCCTTTAAAGGTACGCGTCGGTGCGAATTCACCAAGCTTATGGCCTACCATATCTTCCGTAATATATACAGGCACATGCTTGCGTCCGTCATGAACGGCAATGGTATGGCCTACAAAACTCGGCAGTATCATCGAAGACCGAGACCAAGTTTTAACAACTTTCTTTTCATTTGCTTCATTCATCGCATCGATTTTCTTTAACAAATGCGCTGCCACGAATGGGCCCTTTTTAACGGATCTAGACACTTAACTATCTCCTTTCTCCGAACTTATTTACGTCTCTTCACAATAAACTTGCTGGAAGCTTTTTTAGCATCGCGCGTCTTCACGCCGTATGCAGGCTTGCCCCAAGGTGTAACCGGACGTTTACGACCGACAGGGGACTTGCCTTCACCACCGCCATGAGGATGATCACAGGGATTCATAACAACGCCGCGGTTGCCGGGACGGATGCCGAGCCAACGGGAGCGACCGGCTTTACCGATTGTCAGATTTTCATAATCCGTATTGCTGACAATGCCGATGGTAGCACGGCAGTTTACATGAATCTGACGTAATTCGCCGGAAGGAAGACGGAGCAGCGCGTAATTTCCTTCTTTAGCCACAAGCTGTGCGGAAGAACCGGCGGAGCGAACGAGCTGTGCACCTTTGCCGATTTTCAGTTCAATATTGTGGACCTGCGTACCGAGAGGAATATTCCCCAAAGGCAACGCATTGCCGATCTTAATATCCGATTCGGGACCGCTGACAACAGTATCGCCAACCTTCAACCCGTTCGGAGCAATAATATATCTCTTTTCGCCATCTGCATAGAAAAGCAATGCAATATTGGCGGAACGATTCGGATCATATTCGATAGTAGCTACTTTTGCCGGAATATTATCCTTCGTGCGTTTGAAATCAATTAACCGGTAACGGCGTTTATGACCGCCGCCCTGATGACGAACCGTCATTCTGCCGCTGTTGTTACGGCCGCCCTTGCTGGTAACTTTTGAAAGCAAGGATTTTTCCGGCTTGGACGTCGTGATTTCATCAAATGTCGAAACAGTCATGAAACGACGGCCGGCAGAATACGGTTTAAATGATTTTATGGCCATTATAGTGCCTCCTCCTTTTTATCCGTTATGCTTAGCCTTCAAAGAATTCGATTGTTTCGCCGTCTTTGAGGGTAACAATAGCTTTTTTGTAATCCGGGCGTTTACCTACGAATTTACCCATGCGTTTGTATTTTCCCATTATACGAAGCGTCGTTACACTTTTAACTTTTACGTCAAAAATCTTCTCAACGGCCTTGCGAATCTCGATCTTGTTAGCATGGAGCGGCACTCTAAAGGTATATTTACCGTCTGACATCATCATTGTCGATTTTTCGGTAATAACCGGTTTTAACAAGAGATCATGCATATCCATTATGCGAGCACCTCCTCAATCTTGGCGACAGCGCTCTTCGTGACGAATAATTTCGTATAGTGGAGCAAGTCGAAGATGTTCATACCTTCCGCAGAAATCGCTTTAACCCCCTGTACATTGCGCGCACAACGCGTCATTACTTCATCGCCGTCCGTAATAAAGAGAACTTTTTCTCCGGAAAACTTAAAGTTATTGACGATGGCTACAACTTCTTTGGTTTTTGCAGCAGCTAAATTGATTTCATCAAGGATAAACAATTCATTCGTATTCACTTTGTCGCTCAAAGCGGACTTAACGGCAAGACGTCTTGCCTTCCGCGGCATTTTCTGTTCGTAAGAACGGGGATGAGGACCGAAAACGGTACCGCCGCCAACCCACAAAGGACTGCGGCTGCTGCCTACACGGGCCCGGCCGGTTCCTTTTTGTTTCCAAGGCTTTCTGCCGCCGCCGCGAACTAAGCCTCTGGTTTTAGTTGCATGTGTGCCCAAGCGTTCATTGGCAAGTTGACGCAGTACGGCCTGTCTCATGACGGCTTCATTGACTGCAACGCCAAATACGCTTTCATTTAATTCCATTTCACCGGTCTGTGCGCCGGTAATATCATACGTATTTACTTTTGGCATTATTGATATCCTCCTTCCTGTTTGACAATACTATTGGGGTTTTACGGTTTCACGAATCATTACCAGGCTGCCTTTCGGGCCCGGAATGCCGCCTTTGACCAAAATCAGGTTTTTGTCCATGTCAACTTTGACGACAGACAGATGAAGAATCGTTGCCTGATTACCGCCCAATTGTCCAGGAAGTTTCTTACCTTTGATGACTTTACCGCCGCCACCACTGGTCATAGGTCCGAGAGAACCGGGTTCACGATGAGACTTGGAGCCGTGACCCATTGGCCCACGGTGAAAACCGTGACGTTTGATCGTACCAGCAAAACCCTTTCCTTTACTGGTGCCAATTACGTCGACGAGATCGCCGTTTGCGAAAATATCAGCTGCCAGAGTTTGGCCTACCGTATATTCCGGCGTATCTGTCAAACGGAATTCGCGCAGATACTTAACAGGATTTACACCTGCTTTGTCGAACTGTCCTTTTACCGGTTTGGTCAAATGTTTTTCTTTTATTTCGCCATAACCGAGCTGAATGGAATTGTAGCCGTCTGTATCAACTGTCTTAACGCGTACAACTACATTCGGGGAAGCTTCAACAACTGTTACGGGAACGACAGCGCCTTCTTCTGTGAAAACCTGTGTCATCCCCAATTTCTTACCCAAAATAGCTTTAGACATAATCGCACCTCCTCCTATAATTTGATTTCAATGTCCACGCCTGCCGGAAGATCCAGCCGCATCAGCGCATCGACCGTCTTATTGGAAGCCTCCAAAATGTCGATCAAACGCTTATGCGTGCGCAATTCAAACTGTTCACGAGAATCCTTGTTTACATGTGGTGAACGCAGAATCGTGAAAATGTTTTTTTCCGTCGGTAAAGGAATCGGACCGGATACCATTGCACCTGTCCGTTTCGCCGTATCGACGATTTTCGCCGCGCTCTGATCCAAGGTCTTGTGATCATACGCTTTGAGGCGAATTCTGATTCTTTCCTGTTTTGCCATTACTCAATTCCTCCTAACGTCTATTTCACTGAATAGACTGCTCCATAGAAGTTTCCCTGCCATGCAGGCAACATCCTATATCATAGTTGTCATACGAACAGGCAGACAGGCGCACCTATCCCACTGTTGCGTACTTGATTAGTTTACTACAAATCCGGCCGTTATGCAAGGATTATTTTCCCTTTAACAAGGCCTTTTCCCGCTTTTTTTGCATCAGTAAAACGCGTACTTACCCCGTCAATTGCTGCCGGATGT
>NZ_AWXA01000019.1:0-517 GCF_000478965.1 Megasphaera vaginalis (ex Srinivasan et al. 2021) | reverse complement strand
AGATTTTTGGAATAATCTGCCGCCGTTAGCCCCGCCGCTTATCGAAAACGTACTTCGTAAGGGGCATAAAATGCTCCTTGCCGGGCCCTCGAAGGCAGGGAAGTCGTTTGCTTTGATCGAACTTACGATTGCTATTGCAGAAGGTCGTAAGTGGCTAACGTGGAACTGTGCGCAAGGCAAAGTGCTTTACGTTAACTTGGAGTTGGATACAGCCAGCTGCCTGCATCGGTTCAAAGATGTCTATGAGTCATTAAATTGGCCGGCAACGAGTCTAAGCAATATTGATATATGGAACTTGCGGGGAAAGTCGCTGCCGATGGATAAATTGGCTCCTAAGTTGATCCGCCGTGCCGCTAAGAAGAATTACATCGCAATTATTATTGATCCGATTTACAAGGTCATTACAGGCGATGAAAACAGTGCAGAACAGATGGCTCATTTTTGCAATCAGTTTGACAAGGTCTGCACGGATTTGAATTGCGCCGTTATTTATTGTCATCATCACAGTAAAGGCAGC
>NZ_AWXA01000018.1:0-9056 GCF_000478965.1 Megasphaera vaginalis (ex Srinivasan et al. 2021) | reverse complement strand
AGACCCATGAAGCAGATGATTTGCAGTATGTCGGCAAGTTGAATTTTAAAACTTTTGATTTTCTACGGTGAACAGACGTGAATCGATTAATTATCAATGCCGATGATTTCGGTATCCATGAAGAAGTGAACGAAGCCGTCCGCCTGGCACATGAGCAGGGAATCTTATCGAGTACATCGCTATTGGCGTCCGGGCGGGCTTATGAAGAGGCGGTGGCAATCGCTAAACGGTTTCCGAAGCTGGGGATCGGCATACATCTTTGTCTTGTCGGTTCCTTGCCGCCACTTTCGGATCCCGGTGAAGTGCCGTCTCTGCTTGCAGATGACGGCCTTTTTCCTGAGAGCTATGCAACGTTTATTCAAAAAGCTTATAGGGGAAAAATCAATTATGAAGAGGTTTATCGTGAATTGGACAGACAAATGAACAAGATCATGACGTCAGGTCTGCCAATCACCCATGTTGACAGTCATCAGCATTTGCATGTACTGCCGCCGGTGTGGCGGATCGTCTGTTCGTTGATGAAAAAGTACGGTTTGCACCGCCTTCGGTTGCCGCGGGAAGCGTACTGTTTCAAGATGCTGACGGCACGTCCCGGACGCGTCTTGGGCAGAAACGGGTTGACCTTCCTCGCTGAAAAAGCGGCAAGGGATTTACCGGCCCTGCGATTTTTGTCAACTGATCATTTTTGGGGTATGGTTGACGGCGGCAATATGAACTCTGCGAATTTGGCTTATATTTTAAAACAATTACCGTTCGGTATTCACGAAATCATGATGCATCCCGGCAGGAATAAGGAACTGCTGTCCCGCCGTTACGCTTGGCACTATCATTGGGATGAAGAACTGGCTGCACTGTTGTCGCCGGCGATGAAGGAGATTTTGCAAAAAAACAGAATAATGCTGATTACGTACGGTGATTTGCCGTAGCTTGATGGGAGGTATACGTTGAATATATTAGTAACCGGTGGAGCCGGATTTATCGGCTCTCACATAACTGATGCACTGATCGCAGCCGGGCATGCCGTAACCGTTGTCGATAATTTGAGCAGCGGTAAGCGGGAACATGTCCATGAACAGGCTTCCTTTTTTCCTTATGATATCCGCGATAGGGAAAAGATGGCCGACGTATTCCGGAACGGCCGGTTTGAAGTTGTCTTCCATGAAGCGGCGCAGACGTTGGTGCCGTATTCTCTGTCTCATCCGCAGGCCGATGCCGATCTGAATATTATGGCGCTCCTTGTTGTTTTGGATTGCTGTCGCACGTATGGCGTACGACGTATCGTCTTTTCTTCTTCCGCCGCCGTTTATGGTGATAATATGGCTATGCCGTTGAAGGAGACGGAAGTGCCGGCGCCTACTTCTTTCTACGGGTTGACAAAGGCGACGGCAGAGTCATATTTGCAGCTTTACGAAAAGCATTTCGGCTTGTCCTACGTTATCCTCCGATATGCCAATGTCTATGGTGAACGGCAGGGGAGCAACGGTGAAGGTGGAGTCGTTTATGTTTTTGCCAAAGCGTTGGCACAGGGAAAAGACTTGACCATCTATGGAGACGGAGAACAATCGCGCGACTTTGTTTATGTCAAAGACGTGGCGCAGGCCAACGTAAAGGCATTGGAAAAAGAGGTGCCGTCCGGTATTTACAACGTCAGTACGGCGATCGAGACGACAGTTAATGCGCTCAAGGAAATTCTGATCTATTTTTCCGGAAAAGGGGTCTCCGTTTCATATGCAGACGGCAGATCCGGCGATATTTATCGCTCGTCTCTCAGTAATGATAAGGCCAGTGAGGTCTTGCATTGGCGCCCGGCAACGAAGCTTTTGCCGGGATTAACGGCGACTTATGCATACTTTGCCGAGGAGGAATGATGATGAAAGAGGATAAGGGATTAAAATTTTATCTTGTTCGAGAAGACATTCTGCCGGAAGCGATAAAAAAAACAATCAAGGTCAAGGAGATATTGAAACATCAGCAGGCGAAGACCATTAATGAAGCCGTGCGCATCATGGATCTGAGCCGCAGCGCTTTTTATAAATACAAAGATTGTGTCTTTCCTTTTTACGACGTTACGCAAGGTAAATTAGTGACGTTGTCTATGAATCTTTCCGATAAACCCGGGGAATTGTCACAAGTGTTAAATATGATCGCCGCCAGCAACGGCAGTATTTTAACGATCAATCAGGGGATTCCCCTGCAAGGGATGGCGAACGTCAGCATCGCCATTGAAACGAAAGATCTGCAATTGTCTGTTGAAGACCTGGTGAAGAAGTTGGAGACCTTATCGGGTGTCCGATCTGTCTATGTCATTGGCCAAGCATAAGGGGAGGAAAGAGAATGAAAACAGTATCTATTGCTTTATTGGGATGCGGCACTGTCGGCAAAGGCGTTATCGATCTGTTGGAAATGAACGGCAGCATTATTGAAGAGCAACTGAATACGCATTTGCATATCAAGTGGGTTCTTGTGCGTGATCTGGAAAAGTATCGGGAAATGAACTTGCCTCCATCGATTACGTTGACGACGGATTTCCAGGATATTGTCAGCGATCCTGAAGTCGAAATCGTCGCTGAAGTTATGGGCAGCGCAGATTTCGCCAAAGGATGCATCGAACAGTGTTTTACCTGCGGCAAGAGCGTCGTCAGCGCCAATAAGGATCTGATTGCCGACTATGGAATACCGTTGCTCAAGTTGTCACAAGAAAATGACGTCGATTTTCAATTTGAAGCGAGCGTTGCCGGCGGTATTCCGATTATCCGCTCGATGCACTCGTCGTTGAACAGTAATGCTATTGAAACGATCATCGGAATCATGAACGGCACGACAAATTATATTCTCAGCAATATGACCGAGCGCGGCTTGTCTTATGAAGCGGCCCTGGCGGAAGCGCAGCAGAAGGGATATGCCGAGGCGGATCCGACGAATGATGTCAGCGGTTATGACGCGGCTCGAAAAATAGCGATTTTAGCAACGTTGGGCTTCCATTCGGCCATTACTTTCCGCGACGTTTCCGTTGAGGGAATTGAGGCCGTAACCCAGGATGATATCGTTCATGCCACCGAAATGGGGTATGTTATCAAGCTGTTGGCGATTGCGTCACATGATGAAGACGGTATATCGTTGAATGTCCATCCGGCCTTTATTCGCAAAGGGCATCCGTTGGCCAATGTCGGCGGCGCTTATAACGCCGTTTTTGTACGAGGCAATTGCGTCGGCGATCTGATGTATTACGGGCAAGGCGCCGGAGCGCTGCCGACGGCAAGTGCTGTCGTTAGTGACATCATGAGCGTCGTCCTGCATTATAACTTGAGCATGACGGGCAAACGTGAATATGTATGGCATGAAACGCATATAAAATCGCCGCAAGCCAACAAAGCCCCTTATTATCTGCGCATGATCGTAGCCAACGCTCCCGGTGTATTGTCGAGCATTTCCGGCGTTTTTGCCAGGAACAACATCAGCATCCGTTCGCTTATCCAGAAGGATGAAACGACGGAAATCGCCGAAATTGTCGTGCTTATCGACAGCTCTGCCGACGGGTTGGTGCGTGAATCGCTTCGGCAAATCGCCGACCTTTCCTGTGTGCACCGCGTTGCCAGTGCTATTCGTGTAATTGAGGTGTAAATGATGACAAAAGAGCTGCATGTACGAATTCCTGCCACATCGGCTAACTTAGGGTCCGGATTTGACGCCATCGGGTTGGCCTTGAATCTCTATAATGATATGTATTTCACGGAGGACCCTGCAGCCGATACGATTGCAATTGAAGTTGAAGGAGAAGGTGTCGGAGAAATTTCGACGGACTTTGATGAGAATCTCGTCGGTAAATCCATGCGTGCCGCTGCTGTTCGCAATCAGCGGGCATTGCCTCAAGGCGGTCGCCTGAGACTGGTTAACCGCATTCCCACCAGCCGCGGTCTCGGCAGCAGTTCTGCGGCGATTGTCGGCGGTATTCTTATCGGCAACCAATTGACGGGAGGCGGGCTGTCCCGGCAAGATATACTGACGTTAGCAACGCTTATTGAAGGACATCCCGATAACGTCGCTCCGGCGATTTGCGGCGGTCTTGCCGTATCTGTCCTGGCAGACGGAAAAACGTTAACGAATTCGATTCCTATTGAAGAAGGGCTTTCTTTTATTACGGTCAGTCCTGAAATTTACGTTTCTACCGACATGGCCCGTAAGGCTTTGCCGAAGACGATTGCTTATCAAAGCGCCGTTTTCAATGTCAGCCGTGTCAGCTATCTGGTATCATCATTTATCATGAAACGATATGATACGTTGCAGTACGGTCTGGAGGACCGGCTGCACGTGCCGTATCGGCTGAAATTGATTCCCGGCGGCGCTGCCGTCCTGCAGGCCGCGTTGGCGGCGGGAGCGGCGGGAGCGACGATCAGCGGTTCGGGATCGACGCTGATTGCTTTCGCGACGGGCTGTGAGGCGGCGATAAAAGATGCTATGATCGGAGCTTTTGCCGCCCAGGGAATACGGGCTGTCGGTCATATTTTAAAATGTGATAATACAGGTGCCGTTATCCTTTAAACAAGTTATACGGAATTGAAGAAGGCGATAGATATGTTGCAGGATATTTCACCGCATCGTTTTTACAATCAATATCGGCCCGTACCGTTGCAAAAAGACGGATTCATCCTGTCGTATAGAGAGCGTCAGGTGTTGGTTAAAAAGGATGGCGACAGTATTGTGTTGCCCCGCTTCGCCGATTATGCCGTCTCTTTGCCGCAGCCGTTACAATGGGCATTTCGCATCGATACTTGGCAGTTTTTTCTTTCACCTGCGGCATTACCGGAAAAGGTCGAATTTACGTATTTGCCGATTATGGAGATGCGTCATCTGGAGCCGCGCTCGCTGGCTTTTGCCGCCGTTTCCGGTCTGTCGCTGCACAATTGGTATGAAAATCATCGGTATTGCGGGCAATGTGGCGCTCCTATGAAGCACAGTGATACGGAACGCATGGTGCATTGCGATACGTGTCATACGCTGATCTATCCGCGTATTTGTCCGGCCGTCATCGTTGCCGTCCGCAACGGCGATTCGCTGCTCGTGTCAAAATATGCCGGCAGAAGCGGCAATAAGCGGTGGGCGTTATTGGCGGGATTTGCCGAAATCGGTGAAACGATAGAAGAAACGGTACATCGGGAGGTTATGGAAGAAGTAGGGCTCCGCGTTAAAAATTTAACTTTTTATAAGAGTCAGCCATGGGGATTTTCCGATTCGCTTCTTTTCGGTTTTTTTGCGATCTCGACGGTGCTGCTGCGTTAAACGTCGATCATCGAGAACTGGCCGTTGCCGAATGGCGTCTTCGGCAGGATCTGCCGAAGGATGCGGAAGCGGCTACGTTGACGATGGAAATGATCAGCCTTTTCCGGCAAGGAAAAGCATAAACAGTTAGCATAGATAATCCTAATGTTGTGAACAGAACAGTTTCCTGTGGTGCTGTTCTGTTTTTCTCTGTATTATTAAAAAGGAACGGCGCTGCCGGCTCAGCAGTGGTGTGCGACGGCTGTTCCGCAACAAGCCGGTCAGTCCGGAGAAGGGAGTTTTATGGGCTGCTTATTCAGAGCGATCCGCAATCTGTTTGTTGCGGCGCTTTTTCTCTGTCTCGTTGGCGGCGCCTATGTCGGCAATCGTACTTATGAAGCTTTTAGAGAGGCGCCGTGGAATCAGCTGTTGGGAATTGAAAATCATGGAAACGATACCCGGTTAATCGACAGGCTGGAACGGGAAGAACAGTGGCGGCCGGTGACGGTTACCGCTGCCGACGGGATTCGTTTGCGGGGAACGTATATTGAGAATGAGGAATATACTGCTCATACAGTAGTACTGCTGCATGGCCTTTATCAAAACCGCGGGATGTGTTTGCCCTATATTCCTATGTATAAGCAGTTGGGGTATAATATTCTCCTTGTCGATTTGCGCGGTCATGGCGAAAGCGAAGGAAGACATACGGATTGGGGATTGACGGAAACAAGCGATATGGCTGCTTGGTTTGCGTGGCTGAAAGAGCAAGATCGCGCGATGCAGATCGGTCTTCACGGTGTATCGCTGGGAGCGGCGATGGCATTGCTCTATGCCGGCGAAAAAGACAATGTACAACCGGACTTTGTCATTGCAGACAGCGCTTATGGGAATATTCTCAGTTTGGGAAGAGAAAAACTGCTTCGCTGGTCCGGCGACGAACGTCTCTTGTGGGGATGTGCCGTTTTGGAACCCTTTTTTCAAGGCGCCATGTTTATTCGAACAGGAAAAGTTTTGGCTGATATTGAACCGGCGCACGCCGCTCGTTCCATTCATGTGCCGATACTTTTTTTACACGGCGAAGCGGATACCTTGGTTCCCGTACAGACGGCGTATGCCCTTTATGACTCATGCGGCAGCAATGACAAACATATCTGGATTTTTCCCGCTTCTCCTCACGCTGCGGGGATTGAGACGGATCGTGCTGCATATGAAGAAAAAGTCATCAATTTTCTGGAAGAGCATAAATAGATTTCATGGCAGAATATCTTGACGCTGTTTATACATACTGTTATCATGATAACTGTTAAGTACCATATGTTGTATTTAGAACGAAATAACTCGTCAAGAAGCGACAGGTGTTAGGGAGGAACTGGAATGAATGAGAAAGAATGGCTTGGCGAAGAGAATCAGCTGGGCATGGATATCTGGAGAAATAAATATTGCAATGACGGAGAAACCTTTGCGCATTGGCTCGACAGGGTCAGCGGTCATGATCGGAACGTGGCGCAACTGATTGAAACGAAAAAATTTCTTTTCGGCGGCCGTATTTTGGCGAACAGAGGATTGGAATATGAAGGCAAGAAAATAACCTTGTCCAATTGTTACGTTATCGCTCCTCCAGAAGATAATATTGAGAGCATTTTCGATCGTGCCGGAAAACTGGCCCGAACGTACAGTTACGGCGGCGGCTGCGGCATTGATATTTCCCGCCTCAGTCCGAAAGGAGCTAAAATCAACAATGCGGCGAAAGAAACGAGCGGTTCCATTTCTTTTATGACGCTGTATTCCCTGGTTACGGAGTTGATCGGTCAAAACGGCCGTCGCGGCGCACTGATGATTTCTATTGACTGCGCCCACCCCGACGTTTTGGAATTCATTAAGCTGAAGACGGATTTGGAAAAAGTGACGAAAGCCAATATTTCGATTCGTTTGAGTAATGCGTTTATGGAAGCGGTAAAGACGCGAAGCCGGTTCCGTCTTCACTATACGCGGGAAGAAACGGGAGAGACGATCGAGTCGTTGGTCGAAGCGGCAGACGTCTTTCGCTTGATTGCGGAAACGAATTGGGATTATGCGGAACCGGGAGCACTGTTTTGGGACAGAATAACTAGCTGGAATCTTTTAGCCAATACGCCGGCATTTTCTTTTGCCGGAGTAAATCCCTGTGCGGAAGAACCGTTGCCGGCAGGCGGATCCTGCCTTCTCGGCAGTATGAATTTGGCTAATTTTGTTACCGATCCGTTTACTCCTGAAGCAGCATTTGCATTTGAAGAATTTAAGCAATGTGTAGTACAGGCTGTCAAGGCTTTGAATGATGTCCTTGATGAAGGATTGCCGCTGCACCCGTTGCAGGAGCAGCGGGACAGTGTCGGCATCTGGCGTCAGATCGGCCTCGGCATCATGGGACTAGGCGATATGCTGATCAAACTGGGCTTGACCTACGGCAGTCAGGAAGCTGTTGATTTCTGTCATCAAGTTGGTTTTGTCATGGCCGATACGGCGATTGCCGCTTCCGCGCTGTTGGCCAAGGAAGAGGGCGCTTTCAAAGGGTGTGTTGTCGATGAAATTATGGAAACCCCCTATTTTAAAGCCAATACGACAGAAAAAACGGCAGCACTGGTCAGGGCTTACGGTCTGCGTAATTCGCAGTTGTTGACGATTGCACCGACAGGGACTCTTTCGACGATGTTGGGGATTTCCGGCGGCATTGAACCGATTTATGCCAATTATTATGAACGGAAGACGGAGTCGTTGCACGGGTCGGATGTTTATTACAAAGTGTATACGCCGATCGTGGAGCGGTACATGGAAAAACACGGTATTAAAGATGATTCCCGGCTGCCCGGATATTTTGTGACGGCATTGACCTTGGATTACGGAGAACGGATTGCCATGCAGGCTGCATGGCAACAACATATTGACGCATCTATCAGTTCTACTGTAAATGTTCCCAACAACTTTACCGTGGAAGAGACGGAACAGTTGTATCTTATGGCCTACGAAAAAGGTTGTAAGGGGATCACGATCTTTCGCGACGGCTGCAAGCGTTCCGGCATTCTGACGACACATGGGGAAGAAAAATCCGTACCGACTGCCGGCGAAGGCTTGGCACGCGGAGAAATTGTCAGCATCGACGACAATGTTATCGGTAAAAAACGTAAACTTGTTACAGGCTGTGGCAGCCTCCATTGCATGGCTTTTTTTGATCCGGAAACGGGGACTCTTCTGGAAACGTATTTGAGCAAAGGCTCTACAGGGGGATGCAATAATTTCATGATCGGCCTTTCACGAATGATCTCTATCAGTGCCCGCGCGGGGATCGATATATATACGATTATTGATCAGCTCAATTCCACGGGGAATTGTCCTTCTTATTCCGTTCGGCGCGCTACACGGGGAGATACAAGCAGAGGATCGTGCTGTCCTATGGGAGTCGGCAATGCCTTGCTGGATATGTATAATGAAGTGCAGCGAGAAATGCAGCGCGGAGACGCGGCCGATTCCGGTGTGAAAAAAGTGGCGGTAAAGCCGAAAGCAGATAAAAAAGTAACAGCTGAAAGCATTTTCTGTCCACAATGCGGTGAGCCTTTGGCTTTTGAAGGCGGTTGTACTACTTGTAAGAATTGCGGTTGGAGTAAATGCAACTGATCGGATGCCGGTATTAAAGGCGTTTTATGTAAAAAAACTGTCAAGTTTATCTTGACAGTTTTTTGTTTTAATGCTAAAATTCTTTACGTCGCAAGAGTTAAGAGCGGAGGAAAAATCTCGTAAGGGAACGTTCGTATTTTTGTCGATAACGG
>NZ_AWXA01000017.1:0-961 GCF_000478965.1 Megasphaera vaginalis (ex Srinivasan et al. 2021) | reverse complement strand
CGGAGCGATTGATGCAGGGATAAAAGTAGGGGTATATCATTTCTTTGGTGCGACAAATCCGGGCGACGCAAGGCTGGAAGCTGAGCAATTTATTTCTCTGTACAAATCTCTTGTAACAGAAGGTATTACTGATGATGTTGGAATTTGGCTTGATGTGGAGGGGGAACCGGGACAGGTCTTGACGGGTGTTGATATGCAAACACTAACCGATTCGGTATCGGCATTTATTGTGAAATGCAATGAGGCAGGAATTAATATTGGGATATATGCAAATTACGACTGGCTGGAAAATCATATTGATGTATCGCAGCTTGCTGACTACGTCTGCTTTTGGCTGTCAGAATTGGACGATAAACCATGTTGGAAATATGAGCATCCAGAAAAGAACGTTTCGTTATGGCAGTATTCTTTTTCAGGAAATGTCGGAGGTATTGACGTTGATCTTGATGTGATGTTTTAATTCAGGAGGTGATCCCCGTTGTATCTGCCGCAGATAAAAGAGGAGGTCGAGAAATTTGCCAAAAATCCGAAAGCTATTGCTGTTTGTATTGTCCTTTGCCTTGCTGTCGCTTGCGCCGGCGGCTGGCTACTGTGCCGGCACTACGAACATGACGCAGCCGCAGACAGTCATGATACAACTGTCACAATACAATCGATTGCAGACGATAATCACACAGCAAGAGATGACATTGACGCAGCTGCAGGACAGATTGATGCTGCTGAAGAGCAGTTCGACGGAGCAACAACAGCTCTTGATCGATCTACAGAATCAGCTACAAGACTGCAAAACTCAGTTGCAGGAAACTCGGCTCAGCTTGACGAGTGCCAAGACATCATTGCTTCAGGCCGAAGTAACATTGCAGAGGCAAGACAAATCTTTGCAGACGTTGACAACGCAAATCAAATCAATGGAGCACAAGCGGGCAGTCATTAGACGACAACGCGATACATGGGCCGTAGC
>NZ_AWXA01000016.1:0-18797 GCF_000478965.1 Megasphaera vaginalis (ex Srinivasan et al. 2021) | reverse complement strand
CCCGTTCCTCCATCTCCTGCAAGTATGCATGGCTATTGGCGGCAATATGACGGATCTCATCCAACTCGTCGGAATAACCTTCGCGAATGACGCCGCCGTTGCGGATCACGGCTCCCGGTTCTTCTTTTACGGCACGGCACAACAGATCGTAAACGGCGCGATGTTCATCGATTTTCTGCTCCGCCTTTTTCAAAACGGCGGCTCCGGCTTGTGCCAAAATGCACTTCACCGCCGGCAGAACGGACAGCGATTCACGCAGCGCCACCAGGTCTTTGGGGCTGACCGTGCCGGTTTCAATACGCGTCAGTATCCGTTCAAAGTCGTAAATGCGCAGCAGCGTACTGCCGAGTTCCTGCCGCATCATTTCGCGTTGAACGAGTTCTTCCACTCCGTCCTGCCGCGCTGTGATCTCCTGAATACGCAGCAACGGCGCCTCCAGCCATTTGCGGAGAAGGCGGCCGCCCATAGCGGTTTCCGTCTTATCAAGCACGGACAAAAGAGTTCCCTGCCGCTTGCCGTCACGTACATTCTGCGTGATTTCCAGATGACGCAGACTGGATGCATCGAGAACCAGATGCCGTTCGCGATCGATGGGCTGCAATGACGTTACATGGGAAACGGATGACTGCATGACTTCGCTGACATAGGTCAAAAGAATCCCGATGGACTGCGCCGCTTTCCGGGCGGGCGCCATTATTTCCGGCGCAAAATACGCGTCGCATTTTCCTTCGTAATCGACAGCAGCATCTGTCTCATAAGCGGTAACCGTACATTGCATGCCGCGCGAAGCAAGGTATTTTTCTATTCCGGCGGCAGCGCCGTCAAGCTTTGCATAGAGCAGCTCGCTCGGCTCATAAACAGCCAGCAGATCGAACAGGCGATCTTCCATTTCCGTCAACAGGCAGACCGCCCAGAGGCACTCGCCTGTCGTCACGTCGATAAAGGCGGCGGAGACATCGTCGTCTTTACCGCTGATGCAGGCGATATAGTTGTTTTTTTTGGAGGCTATCGCATGCTCCAGCGTAATCGTCCCCGGTGTGACAATTCTGATGATTTCACGCTTAACAATGCCTTTGGCGGCTTTCGGATCCTCCATTTGCTCGCAAATGGCGACTTTATACCCCTTATGGACGAGACGCTCGATATAGGTATCGGCAGAATGGAAAGGCACGCCGCACATGGGCACCTTTTCCTTATTGCCGCCGGCCCGGCCTGTCAGCGTCAGATCCAACTCCCGGGAAGCCGTCAGCGCATCATCGAAAAACATTTCGTAAAAATCGCCGAGACGGAAGAAAAGCAGTTTATCACGGCACCGCTCCTTCACTTCCAGGTACTGCTTCATCATCGGTGTCAATTTCGTTGAATCAACCAAAATTACCTCCTATTTTACAAGATGCCCTTTCAAGACCCACGTTTGTCCTTTATCAATGCAGACCGGTACCGTATCGCCTACGGCGACGGAGCCGTCTTCTTCCCAGATAACCATCTTATTGCTCGATGTGCGGCCGAACCAGTGTTTGGCATCGTTTTTCGTCGGCCCTTCGACAATGACGTCATAAATACGCGTTTCCATCGCCCGGTTATATTCGAGACTGAACACGTTTTGTACATCCATGAGCCGTTGTAAGCGGCGATTCTTTTCTTCCTGCGAAATCTGACCGCCCATCTTTGCCGCCGGAGTTCCCGTACGCGGCGAATAAATAAAGGTATACGCCATGTCATAGCGAATTTGCTTCAACAGGTCCAACGTCTCCGAAAACATCGCTTCCGTTTCGCCAGGAAAACCGACGATCAGATCTGTCGTCAGCGCCAGATCGGGAATTTTTTTGCGGGCATACGCCACAAGCTCTCCGTAATGCGCTACCGTATAACCGCGATTCATCTTTTTCAGCAACTCGTCGGAACCGCTCTGAATCGGCAAATGCATATGGGAAACGACTTTTTTTGACGCTACCAGCGCATCAATCATGGCAAAGGTCATATCCTTCGGATGACTCGTCATATAACGAATACGCTCAATGCCGTCAATACCGTCAAGAGCCCTGATTAAAGACGAAAAACCGGTTCCGTCTTGCAGATCGAGACCGTAGGAATTGACGTTCTGCCCCAGCAGCGTAATTTCCTTATAGCCTTCGGCGGCCAACGCCCTGACTTCTTTAAGAATATCGGCCAGCGGACGGCTCACTTCACGGCCGCGGACATAAGGAACGATACAATACGTGCAAAATTTATTGCAACCATTCATAATCGGCACCCAGGCAAAAAATCGCTGAAACCGTCTGGCCGGCAATTCATGAAAAGCCGGCACCGCCATATCGGCGGCCAGATACTGTTTAGCCGTTTTTTGTCTGGCTTTGATCAGTTCGACAAGTTTATGAATATTATGAGTACCGATGACCAGGTCAAGGTGCGGCGCCCGTTCAAATAACCGGTCCCGCCACTCCTGAGCCATACAACCCGTTACGGCCAGGATCAGATTTTTATTGCGCTCCTTTAAATGCTTCAATTCACCGATCTTGCCGAGCACTTTTCCTTCCGCCGTTTCACGAACGCAGCAGGTGTTGATCAGAATAACGTCGGCCATGTCGATCTCATCCGTCATGCGGTAACCGAGTTCTTCCAACTGTCCGGCATAATGTTCGCTGTCTGCTTGATTCATCTGGCAGCCATAGGTCATGATAAAATAAAATGCATTGTTCTGAAAATCCATAGATAACGTCTCCGTCTAATATCGTAAACATAAAAAGCAGGTTGACACTTAATGATACCATAGGCGTCAGGTAAAGTAAAATTTAAAACAGACCCAACACAGCGCTGAGCCTGCATCCGTACCGATACGCCGCTGCCGCCTCACCGGCGCCACGCGCTCTCAGTCATCATCGCGCATGAACCCGTTTGTCTTACGCATATCGAAAAGGGAAGCGATAAAGCTTTCAATGTAAGGCAGAAAGGTACGGTTCCGTACCATTTCCAAAGCCTCCGCCCGCGTTACCCAACGGGCGGCATCAACTTCGGATGCCTGCAGCCGAAGTGCATTGATATCAAGATCTTTGTGAACAATATAAATATCGTCAAAACCGGGCACAAAGCGCAGACGCATAAGCGGCGGCTGGCCTTGCAGGTCGAGACGGATCCCCATTTCTTCCCAAGCCTCCCGTTCGGCAGCGGCCTGGCTCGTTTCACCGCTATGTACATGACCGGCAACGGTGACATCCCAACGACCGTTAAGGGGATCCCGTTTATTGCTTTTATTTCGCTGCTGTATCAGCAGGCGTCCGTGACTGTCAAAAAGGCAGACATGGACAATAAGAAAATATTCTCCGTCACGCAGATTTCGTTCCTCTTTCCTGGCTATCGTCCTGCCTGTGACCTGCCCCGTATAATCGTATATATCCAGCTGTTCCATGCTAACGCTTCCTCTCCGCTGTTGTTCGGTTATCGAAAACAATCTGTTTTCCGTCCTTATTTTAGCAAAAATCGGCTGCTCGTAAAAGTCTCTTCCCCGCATCAGCGGCACAGGCAGCAAGTACTTCCCATACCTCTTCCTGGCGGTTGCAACGAAAAACGGCTGCGCCGTGAAAAACAGGCCTGCCGTCGCCACTTTCCGCTGTTGTCGTGCTTGGTGCCGTAAAAATGAAACGACCACCGGTTGATTAGTCCGGTGGTCGTTTCATTTTTAAAAGGAGATCTGACAATGCTATTATCAGGCGGTTTTTTCTGCATGTGTTGTCCCTCACCCATGCTTTACCCACATCTATACTATACCACTTTATCATTTTCATGAAAATATGTATTTTACAAGAATTAAAACGATATACCCATGGACGGGAACAGCATTTTTAACTGCCTCTTTATATTTTTTACTTAATCGTTGTACAAATCCGAAAACAGAAAATTTTTACAGTCTTTATTCTTAAAAGTTATTGTTCAAATGCATAAAAATCATTGATTTTCTACAAAAGTTGCTACTTTCTCAACGATCCCCGTATCACCGGCAGGGGGATTCAACGGTCTGCAACGATCAACGCTCCCGCCGCCGCTTATATACCCAGAGGGCAAAGATCAGATAAAAGGCCATAACGGCCAGTACGTATTTAAAAATCACAACATAGCCTACTGCTCCGGCTGCCGCACCTAAAACGATAATACCGGTACAGGTGCCCAGATCGAGCATGTTATAATATGTGGCACCGGCATTGCTGCGCCGTTCAGGCGCCGCCGTATTGAAGAGCCAGGTCATGACGGACGGCATCACGAGACCTGCGCCGAGACCGAAAAATGCGGAAGAAAACAGGAGCATCGCCGCGGAGGAGGCGGACAGGAGGAGGAGTAAAAAGACGCTGTAAATAAGCAGTCCCGGTATGATAACGGAAAAGGGACCGCGACGGTCATAAAGCTTGCCGCCAAAAAGCCGGGAGAGAAAGGTGAATAAGGTACCGATAAGAAAGAAAAAGCCGCTGTACGGGATCCCTTTCTCTTGTGCCATAAGCGGTAAATACGTGTTAACGCTGGCAAATACAAAGCCGAAAAGAACAGCAAAAAGGGAAATGATCCCTGTCCCTTTTTCATAAAGCCTGTTTTTCAGCGAAAGAGGAAGTTTCTTTCGCGCCGTCTCTGCAAGGCTGCTCTTCCCTTCCTTTTGAGACCCGGAAACGCAGCGGAACAACAGCAACGACAAGAGCGCCGCCCCTGCCGACATGGCGAAAAGCGCAACGGCATTGACATTGCTGAAAACGGCGACGCCAATAGCCGGCGCCGCTCCCATGGAAACGGTATTGCCCAATCCGAAATAGCCGAGACCTTCGCCGCGATGGCGTAAAGGTATGACGTCCACAGCCAGCGCCGCAGCAAAGGTCGTGCTCAGACCAAAGCCGAAACCGTGAACGATCCGCGCCAGCAGCAACGCATGGAAATTTGTAAACATACCGTAGCTGACCGTTGCGCTCAGCGATAAAAAAAGCCCCAGAAAAAGGCAGCCCCGTTTGCCGAGACGCTGAACAAAGGCGTCTGTAAACAACCGGACAAGAATGGCCGAAAACGCAAAAATGCCGGCAATAATGCCAATTTCACTGCCGCTCGCTCCCAGCGAGGCGGCATACATGGCAATTGTCGGCACTAAGCAATGAAAATTAACAAACAACAACCCATTGGCAATGGTAATCAAAACAAAATTTTTCGTCCATATCGTTCTTTCCGTCATGCTGCTGCCTCCGAACTTCCGATCCAACATAATGTATACCGGAATAATTATACTCTTCTATGCAGCGGTATGCAAATAATTTGCTAAAAGAACGGATCAAAGATAGCCTTGTTCACAAAGGCTCGTGTAAATGCCGTCGCCAATAATAATATGATCCAAAACGGGGATCTCCATAACTCTGCCGGCGTCGGCTATCTGCCTCGTAACCCGGATATCATCCTGACTCGGCGCAGGATCGCCTGAAGGATGATTGTGAAGCAGGACGATGGCAGCCGCATTATATTGTAGCGCATAACGAAAGACGTCACGGCCTTTCGCCAAGCTGGCATTCAACGTTCCTACGGTAATGGTGCGGACAGCGATAAGCTTATTCTTGGTGGACAAATATACAGCGGTAAACTGCTCTTGCTATAAATACCGCATATCTTCCATGACGTAATCGGCGATGGCTCGAGGCGAGCTGAAATCGGGGGCCGTCTGCTTAACGTGCTCCTTGGCAATACGCTTTCCCAGTTCAACAGCTGCACAAACGGTCACGGCTTTGTCTCTGCCGATACCGCGAATGCGGCAGAGATCGGCAACGCTGACGCTGCCCAAATGACAGATATTTTCATTTGGCAACGAACGGATAACGGTTCTGGCCAGATCCAGCACGGATTCACCCTTCAAGCCCGTGCGCAACAGAATGGCCAACAAGTCTTGCGTACTGACCCCGTCAGGGCCATAGTCCAAAAATTTTTCTCTCGGCTTCTCACAGGCAGATAACTGCCGCAGTGCCAAGGTCACAAAAGAACCTTCGCCTTCTTCAGCATCGTCTGAAGCTGTGCCAACGGCAAACCGACCACATTCGTGTACGAACCGTTCAACTTGGTGACGAACGAAGCGGCGCCGCCCTGTATGCCATAGGCGCCGGCCTTATCCAGCGGTTCGCCGCTCTCAACATAACCGGTGATCTCTTTGACTGTCAACTTACGGAACCAGACATCGGTCTTGACCACTTTCGTTTTGACCGTTTTGCCGCAAACCAAGGCCAAACCGGTATACACGCTGTGCTGACGGCCCGATAAAGCCTTCAACATTTTGACGGCCTGTGCCGCGTCCTTTGGTTTACCGAGAATCTTCCCGTCCAGGACGACAACGGTATCCGCGCCGAGAACCCATTGATCAGGATAGGTTTTTGCTACTTCACAGGCTTTGCCGCAGGCCTGTTTCAAAACAAATCGTTTCGGCTTTTCTTTTTTTGGCGCCGTTTCCTCATACGTGCTGGCCGTCGCTATATACGTTGTCAACTGCGTCAGCAACGCTTTTCGCCGCGGCGATTCCGAAGCCAAAATCAACACACTGCTTCCCTCCTCATAAACGCTTGCAAATCAATCCGGCCAAGACAATGCCGATAATACTCAGCAGGTTCGGCGCAAAATGAAGCCCTAACTGAATATCCATGATATACAGATTGAAGCGTACATTTTGTATGTCCATTATTTCATAATGTCTGGTCAACATCGGCAGCATGGCGCCGAACGACGACGCAGACAAAATCTCCCCGATAATTCCGCCCAAGATGCCTCCGACGACGAGGAAAAGCACAAAAAACAACAGACTATGCGACGTTACGGACTTCATCATTCAGCCTCCCTATGAAAACTCTGTATTCATTATACAAGCTGCCTTTCTGCGACGCAATAAAAACGGGAAAGGTTTACACGACATGGCAACAAGGATCGTATAATCCCTATGCCGCAACTCTTCCCGTTCTCTCTTACCTCATTATTTTTTTTGCATCTTCGCCCAGGTGTCGCGAAGCCCTACGATCCGGTTGACGACCAAGTGATCTTCTGTCGTATCTTCGTCAATGACGAAATACCCCTGCCGCAGGAACTGAAACTTGTCGCCGATTCCGTAGGCAGCCAGAGCCCGTTCCGCCTTGCCGTGACAAACTGCCAAACTCTTCGGATTGACCTGTGCCAGAAAATCGCCGTCGCCGCTATCCGTATCAAGCAACAGCGAATCATAAAGTCGCACTTCCACATCGACGGCGTCTGCCGCATTTACCCAGTGAAGGGTCCCTTTGACTTTTCTGTCAGCGTTGGCGCCGCTGCCGCTCCTGCTTTCCGGATCATACGTGCAGCGGAGTTCCGTGATCCTGCCGCTTTCATCTTTGATTACCTCTTCGCACTTGATGATATAGGCATATTTCAGACGGACCTCTTTCCCCGGCGCGAGACGGAAGAATTTTTTGACCGGCCTTTCCATGAAATCGTTTCGTTCAATGTAGATCGTCCTGCTAAATGATATTTTTCTCTTACCGAGCGCTTCGTTTTCCTGATTATTATCGGCTTCCATCAATTCCGTCCCACCTTCGGGATAATTGGTAATAACAACCTTCAGGGGATCAATGACTGTCATCAAGCGCGGCATTTTCAGCTTCAGATCTTCGCGAATGCAATATTCCAACAACGCCGCATCGACAGTACTATCCGCTTTGGCAACGCCGATGCGTTCACAAAAATCGCGGATCGCCGCCGGTGTATAGCCACGGCGGCGAATACCGGCGATCGTCGGCATGCGGGGATCGTCCCAGCCGCTGACGATTCCCTTTTCTACGAGGAGACGAAGCTTTCGTTTACTCATGACCATCTGCGTAATATTCAGGCGGGCAAACTCGATCTGTCGCGGCTTCTGCCCTTGCGGATCTTCCCACTCTTCCAGGCACCAGTTATATAAAGGCCGGTGATCTTCAAATTCCAACGTGCAAATGGAATGAGTAACCCGTTCAATGGCATCTTCCAGGGGATGCGCGAAATCATAGATCGGATAGATGCACCACTTGTTTCCCGTCCGATGGTGAACAGCATGAACAATGCGATAAAGAACGGGGTCACGCATGTTGATATTCGGACTGGCCATATCAATTTTTGCCCGAAGAACCTTTTCACCGTCTTTATATTTGCCTTCTTTCATTTCGGTGAAAAGACGGAGATTCTCCTCCACGCTGCGATTTCTAAAGGGACTTTCCTTTCCCGGTTCATTAAAAGTGCCGCGGTATTCGCGGATCTGGTCCCCTGTCAAATCATCGACGTAAGCTTTCCCCAACTTAATCAGCTTTACGGCGTAATCATAAAAGATGTCAAAATAATCGGAAGCGAAAAAAAGCCTGTCATCCCAGGAAAAACCTAGCCATTCCACGTCTTTTTTAATGGCATTGACGTATTCCACGCCTTCCTTCGTCGGATTCGTGTCATCAAAGCGCAGATTGGTCATGCCGCCATACTTTTGGGCAATGCCGAAGTTGAGGCAGATCGACTTGGCGTGACCGATGTGGAGATATCCGTTCGGTTCCGGCGGAAAACGCGTATGAACGCGCCGTCCGTATGTATTGGCTTCGTTATCTTCATCAATAAAATTTTCAATAAAATTTTTTGTCAGTTCCTGATCCATGAGCATGCTTCTCCTTATTCTTTTGATGCCGTTATTGTACCACATATTTCACTGCCAGACCAGTTGGCACCTTCATTTCAACTCTGTTTTGCCGACTTTTTACGCCCGCCGGGAGTACGGAATATGGTATAATAAAACCATGCCAATGAAGGAGGATTGATTGTCATGCAAATACGAAAACTGGTAACTTTTGAAGATATGGGGCTGATGCAATGGGGCGTTCTCAACGAGACCGAAACTGGCGTATACAGCGCCCTTGCCTTGGAAGAAGCTTTTTTTACGCCATTGCCCGAAATGCTGAGTGAATTTATCCGTCAGGGAACGGAAGGCCTTTTGGCTCTGGCCGACGGTTTGGAACAAAATGAACGGGAACAGGCCGTACCTGCCAGGCCGCTCGATACGGTGACTATTTTATCTCCTTTTCCGCGCGTAGAGCGGAACATCTTTTGTATCGGTAAGAATTATACCGAACATATTGCCGAATTCGACAAAACAGCGCAACCTGACGTACCGAAATATCCGATCATCTTCACCAAAGCCGGTACGGCCGTCATCGGTCCCGACGACGCCATTGACAGTCACGAAAACGTCACATCCGAAGTCGACTACGAAGGGGAATTGGCCGTCATCATCGGCAAGGCCGGCGCCGATATCCCCGCCTCGGAAGCGATGGACCACGTCTACGGCTTTACCATTCTCAACGACGTGACCGCCCGCGACCTGCAACGCAATCACCGGCAGTGGTTCCACGGAAAAAGTCTGGACACGTTCTGCCCTGTCGGCCCGTACATATTGCTCCGCGATGCCGCTCCCGACACCTTTGAAGTCATTACGAAGGTCAACGGAGAAATTCGTCAGGACGGTTCGACGGCCGATTTGATCTTCCCCATTCCCCAACTCATTGCCGTCATTTCCCAAGGAACGACACTGCAAGTCGGCGATATCATCGCCACAGGCACGCCATCTGGCGTCGGCGTCGGCTTCACGCCGCCCCGTTACCTGCAAAAGGGAGATACCGTCGAGATCACGATCCCTCAGATCGGAACGCTGAAAAACACGGTCAAATAGAAGGCATAATAATAGCGGTCAGCCACTTCGGTTTGACCGCTATTATTATGCCTTTCGACGATAAAAAGATCTCTCCGAAACAATTCGGAGAGATCTTAAGTGTAAAGTCAGACTTATGCAGCAGGACTTTCCTTGGAGGATGAGACGCCTTTCCACACCAAACCGATAATAAAACCTGCCAGGGCGAAGAGAACCCACCCCATACCGAGTGAATGGAGCGGTACCATCGTATTGAAGAAGGTATCGATTCCGCCGAGGGATATTTTAGCGGTCTGCGTGCCGTTGATCAAGGCCGGCATCATCGTAAGACCGACAGTCCACGCATAAACGCATTGACGGCCGCCAAAGGATTTATGCAGGAACGTGAGAATAATCAGAACGACGACGATAGGATATACGAACATCAATACCGGAATAGCGGCTACGATGATCGTTTTCAAGCCGAACATGGCAACACCGAAGGAAAATACGGAGAAGATGGCGACATACGTCTTATAACCAAAATGGCCTAAAATCAGTTGGAAATAGGTTGCACAGGACGTAATCAGGCCGATACTTGTCGAAAGGCAGGCCAAGAGCACGATGATCGCCAAAATAATGGCCCCGCCGTAACCCAAAAGAATCTGCGCGCTATTGGAAAGTACAGGAGCGCCTGTTTCCAAAATACCCATTTGCGTAACGCTTTCGGCGCCAAGCTTGGAAATAAAGATGTAAACGAAAGCCAAGCAGCCCACGGCGACAACGCCTGATTTGAAGACTTCTTTGGTAATCCCCATCGTGCTCGTTACACCGTCAGCAACGATGAATTCGATAACCAGTACGGAGAAGACCAGAGAAGCGATGGCATCCATCGTGTTATATCCTTCCAGGAAGCCCGTTACCCACGCCGTACCTGCCGTCGCGTAAGCATCGGTCGGAGACTGCGGTACGCCCAACGGCGTAATGAAAGATTTGGCAATCAGGATAAGGATGGTAATTAAAAGTGCGGGAGTAAGGATCTTGCCGATACGGTCAACCAATTTGGACGGTGTAGCTGACAACCAGTAGGAAATAACAAAGAAAATAACGAGAAATCCCGTCATGATCATATCGTTGCCACCGTTTTCCAGGAACGGGCGGACGGCGATTTCATAAGAAACGCTGCCTGTACGCGGCGTAGCGAAGCACGGTCCGATAGCCATGTAGGAAATAACGGTAAAGCAGACGCCGAATACGGGATGAACACGGCCGGCCAGCTCTTCCAGATTGCGGCAGCCCGAATACCCCATCGCCAAGACCCCTGCCAACGGCAGACCGACACCGGTAAAGACGAAACCCAGTACGGCATACCAGACGTTCGTACCGGCATGCTGCCCCATGGAAGCCGGGAAAATCAGGTTCCCTGCCCCGAAGAACAGCGCAAAGAGCATGAGACCAAGTGGAATAAAGAAATTCTTGCTTTTTGTTGTTTCACCCATACATAATTCCCTCCATTCAAAAAAATATTAATGATAAAAAAGAGTAAAACGTATTAAATAAAGACCTCAATCTAAAATTATTTTATCATAAATATATTTTAAAATCATTTCATTTTTGCATTTTTTAGATATTAATCAATATTTTTAATTTTGTTTTAATAATTAAGCCTATAGAGGTCATTCAAAATGAATTAATGTAATCTTTTAGTTTTTCAAACAATCTTATATTCTCTTCCTTTTTACGCACAGCGATGCGGAAAAACGTTGAATCCAGTGCCGGATAATTACTGCAGTCACGGATTAAAATATGATTTTTTTTCATATGCAAAGAAAGCATTTCTGCATTTATCGCATCTGTCATCCACGCAAAAAAAAGAAAATTTACGGTTCGGGGATAAATATGGAGATGCGGAATCTTTTGCAAAAGAGAAACAAAATGATCGCCTGCCGATTCGATAAACGATCGTGACAAAGATTGGTAGCCGCTGTCGGCTAGCGCCGCCGCCCCCGCTTTTTGCGCCAAAACATTGACGTTCCATACATCTTTATGTTTTTCCAGCAAAGAAAGAAGCGTCTGATTGCCGATACCGAAACCGAGACGCAGACCTGGCAACGCATAGAATTTCGTCAGCGACTGAATAATAAACAAATTGTCGTACTGTCTGATCAAGGGAAACGCCGTGTAAGATTCCCGATCCTTTCGGAAATCCAAAAATGACTCGTCCACGATTACGGTCATATTCTTTTTTGCCGCATGAGCAACAATCGTTTCCACTTTTTCCCGATCGAGCAAGTTTCCCGTCGGATTGTTGGGATTGCCCAGAACTAGGCAATCTGCGCCCTCCATCGCCGGCAACAACCGTAAAACGTCCAAGTCAAAAACCGTTGTCGCCGTCATGAAAAAATATTTCACACCGGCATTTCCGGCAAGCGCCGCCCGTTCGTATTCATTGAAGGACGGGACAGGCAGAAGCACCGTTCGAGGACGCAGGGCATGAAAAAACAGATAGAGTAATTCGGCGGCGCCGTTACCGAGTATCACGTTTCCTGTCGGCACCTGATAAAAGGTGCCGATAGCCGTCTTTAATTCCCGTCCTTGCGGGTCGGGATAGTGAATGACCTGTCCCCATTCCCGCGCCAAAACGTTTCGCACAGAAGACGGCAACCCGAGGGGATTGATGTTGGCGCTGAAATCCAGCCACGCTTCGCCGTCCGGCGCCGGTTCGTAAATATTGCCGCCATGTTCAAATTCTCGTATCATCATATCACCTGCATGTCATTTCATACCCGCCGTCAATAAGACGTACCACATCGAGGAGCCGCCATTCCGGAAAAGCCGCAGCGATCTCCTCGCCCATCTGCCGCACCGTTTCCGGCGTCAATGAGACCGGAAAAAAAGCGCCTACGACAGTACCGCTGTGAGCGCCGCAAATACTGACGGCGCCATATTGCCGCGCCGTTGCCGCCAAAACTCCCAACTGCGGCTTTCTGAGGATTTCCTGATTCAGGAACAAACTCTCTGCCGCCGCTTGCAGCACATCGTCGACGGTCATGGAACAAAGCGTTTCCGCCGGCAGGCGCAGCCTTTTTTCCCCCTGCGTTGCAAGCTTGCGATGAAGCGCCAGCGTATCTACGGAACCGCCCATGTCGAATACGGCGATACAGTAAGGCGGAATTTCCGTCCAGCGATGCAAAACGGCGCCGTGTACATGATCAAACGCAACGATGCCGCGGCAGAAAATTCCGTCCGTCGGTTCGACAGACGTTGCCAGAACGGCCGTTTCCGCTTCGGATAGTCTCCTGCCGAACGCCGCAGCCGTAGCAATGATGACGGCGCTGACGTCGGCGCTGCTGGAAGCCATGCCCTTGCCTTGCGGCAGCTCGGAACAAAGGGAAAGGGAGAACGGAAACCGGCTTTCTCCCAAATACGCCAACGTCCTCCGCAAAGCGGATCGACTCTTTTCCCCCAACGGAACGGCCGGCCGGCCGGTATCCGAAATAAAGACGGTCGTATATCGATTGACCGGCGCTGTTACCAGGAAAGGCGTCGTACCGGCAACTCCCTGCAGCAATTCGCCGCAAGATCCGGGAACGCGAACACGTATTTCCATTTTATAAAAAAGCGCGGCAAAGTGCCGTAAGCAAGACAGCCAGCAACGTTGTCATATACATGAGTTGTACCGTCTGCGCAATCTGCCGTGTCCCTATAGGCTGCTGCTCATCACCCATATAAGCCCGGAACGACTGCTTGCCGAAATAGGAATTGAAACCGCCGAGCCGAATCCGTAAAGCGCCGGCTACGGCCGCTTCGGCATAACCGCCGTTCGGGCTGGGATGCTTCAACGCATCGCGCAGCATCATCTTCCAGGCGTTACGATAGGAAAAGCCGAGAAGAGCGGCGGAAAAAACGAGGAGCAGCCCTGTCAGGCGCGCCGGAATGAGGTTGAAAACATCGTCTGTCCTGGCGGCGACACGGCCGAAGTACAGGTACCGCTCATTACGGTAACCGATCATCGAATCAAGAGTATTGACGGCGCGGTACACGGCCGCCAGCGGCAAGCCGCCGAGGGCGAAAAAGAAGAGCGGCGAAACGATGCCGTCGATCGTATTTTCAGCGACCGTTTCCACAGCGGCCCGCGCCGTTTCCCGCTCCGTCAGCTGCGCCGTATCACGGCCGACAATAAGAGCCAGTTTCGCTCGCGCTTCCGTCAGACGATGGCGCAACAAGCTGTTGCGAACGCCGCCGCCGGCACGAGCCAGCGCTCGGGGACAGATAAAGAAACTCAACAGTATCCCTTGTATAACGGCCGAAAAAGATGGCTCGGTATAGGTGTCTAAAGCCCAGACGAGAGCGTAAAAAAGATCAAAAACGGCGCTCAGCATAACGGCCGTAAGCAGAAAACCAAAGAAAAAGCGGCTGTACCGGGAATTCGCATCTCCATAAAAAAAACGTTCCAGTGCACTGATGGCCGCCCCCATGACGGCAACAGGATGAAACCTGCTTTTCGGATCACCGATAATGCAGTCTGTAAAAAAAGCCGTTAATGTTGTAATCATCCCTTATCGTCACCTACAATCCGCCAAATCTTCTCCAGATCCAGATGCGCTGCCGCAATCGACGCCAGCCGGTCATATTTTTTCTCCTTCGCCGCCTTGTAATTGCTAACCTGCGTCAGCGGCAAAAGCCCTTGCCGCCGACGCAGGCAGTTGAGAAGCTCGCGGCGAAAGATGTCGTTATCAAAAATCCCGTGCAAATACGTTCCCCAGACCGAACCGTCGGCCGTACCGGATCCGATCGGCGCCGAACAGGGAATTCCGGAGCGTGAAATCACGGTCAGCGGCGTATCGCCGTCTCCATAGTCCGTACGCCCCATATGAATTTCATACCCCGAAAGGAGCGGCGCCGTCAACACGCCGCCGGCAAAACGAAGGCCCGTGCAGGATACGGTTGCCTGCGCCGTCGTTTTCTCGACCGCCAGAGTCGTCTCCATCGGCAGCAGGCCCATGCCGTCAACGGCAGCGTGCGCCGTCTCGACATGAAAAGGATCGTATATCGTACGGCCCAGCATTTGATACCCGCCGCAAATACCGATGATGGGGATCCCTTTCGCCGAGGCGTCGAAAATCGCTTTTTCCAAGCCTTTTTGGCGAAGCCAAAGCAGATCGTCCGAAGTATTCTTACTGCCCGGCAAAATAATCAGATCGGCCGCAGTGATCCCCGTCGCATCGGCGACATAATACAAGTCCGTATCGGGTTCAAAAGCCAAGCTGTCAAAATCGGTAAAATTAGAGATCTTCGGCGTCGTCACAACGGCAATTTTTATGCCTTCGCCTCGAGGCGCCGCCTTTTTATCGCCGAGCGATACCGAGTCTTCATCATCAATGCCGAGATCCGGAATATAGGGCAGGACGCCGAGAACGGGCTTACCCGTTTTCTTCTCCAAAAAGGCCACCGCTGGTTCAAAAAGACGGATATCACCGCGGAATTTATTGATGACCAACCCTTTCACCAAGTCCCGTTCGGCAGGGTCCAGCAGTTCCAACGTGCCTACCAGCGCCGCCAGTGAACCGCCGCGGTCAATATCGGCGACTAAGATGACGGGAGCGCCCAAATGCCTGGCAACACGCATATTGACGATATCCGTATCTTTCAAATTGATCTCCGCCGGACTGCCGGCGCCTTCAAGAACGATCATGTCATACGCCGCATCAAGCTTTTCCAGCGCCCGAACTACCGCCTCAAAAGCTTTCAGCGAATACGATCGGTGATACGCTGCGGCAGACATTGTACCTACCGGCTTCCCGTCAATGATGACCTGTGACGACGCATTTCCCGTCGGCTTCAACAGGACCGGATTCATTTCGACAAGAGGCTCCAATCCGGCCGCTTCGGCCTGCGCCACCTGCGCTCTGCCCATTTCCCTGCCGTCGGCGGTAACAAACGAATTCAGCGCCATATTCTGGGCTTTAAAGGGGACTGTACGCAGACCGCTGCGATAAAAAATGCGACACAACGCAGTCGTCAAAATGCTCTTGCCTACATGGGAACTTGTCCCTTGGAACATGAGATATTTAGCCAAAGTAAACTCCTTACCGGATAACTCCGACGACCGTGAAACCGGCCCGGTCCGCTTGCCGGCGATGCCGGTCCCGTTCAATAAGATTGCGCGCCCTCTGCAAGGCCGCGAAGGACCCTCTTTTTACTGATGCTTACTGACGGTAAAGGCTCGGCACGCCGTCAACATCGGCGCAAGTCGTTTGACAGCCGGGCGTACTGCAGGACCAAAATGCGCCGTAAGGACCGTCCCGCCTGATAAAACGACCTGTCTTGCAGCGCGGACAAACGTACCCGTTTTCTTCTTTTCGCGTCGCATCGCCATCGGCCGATGCCGGCTCCGTATGGCGGCAGCGCGGATACGCCGTACAGCCGTAAAAATCGCCGTATTTCCCATGCCGCAGCACCATCGGACTGCCGCAGTCAGGACAGGTACCGGCCGCACCGCCTGTCATGGGTTGAACGGCGGCCTGACCGATGAGCCGCTCCAGGAAAACCAGCTGATCGCGAAGAAATTCCTGTACGTTGTCATTTCCCGAACTCATCCGATTAAGCCGCTCTTCCCAAAGCGCCGTTTCATCGGGATAGACCATTTCATCGGGCAACGCGTCGATCAATATATACGCGGCCTCAGTCGGGCGGAGATAGTTCTTCTTCCCTTCTTCAACAAGGAATTTACGCGCAATCAGCTCGCCGATAATCGTTGCCCGCGTCGCCTCCGTGCCGATTCCCTGCACTTCTTTCAGTTTTTGTTTCAACGAATCGTCTTTGACGTATTTATAGATTTCCTTCATCGCCGCCAGCAACGTTGACGACGTAAACCGCGGCGGTGGTTTCGTCGCTTTCTCGGCAACGTCGCCGCTGCGATACGTAAGATGATCTCCCTTTCTGACAACGGGAAGTTCGTCTTTACCGTCTTCTTCGTCTTCCCCTTTATCAGTGCCGTACAACGTCTTCCACCCCGCATTGGTTACCGTTTTGCCATGGGCAATAAAGGTCTCGCCGACAGCGGTGAGGCAAATGCGCGTCTGCTCATACTCGTGCACAGGATAGAACTGCGCCAAATAAGCTTGCGCAACCAGAAAATAAATATGCTGCTCCGTTGCCGTCAATTTGTCGAAGGAACAACGCACCGTTGTCGGAATGATCGCATGGTGGGCCGTAATTTTACCGTCATTCCAGGCCCGACTTCTGATCTTGCCGTCACCGCCGGCCGCCCAGGCCGACAGCTGCTCCTGCCCCGTCTTCTGCAGATTTGCTAAAATGACCGGTACATCTTTTTGCTGATTAACCGGCAAATATTCGCAATCCGACCGGGGATATGTCGTCAGTTTCCGTTCATATAATCGCTGCGCCGTATCCAATACCTGCTGCGGACTGTAGCCATAGCGTTTGCCTGCCAGAACCTGCAGCGTAGACAGCGATAGGGGAAGGCGCTGCGATTCCCGTTTTTTCGTTTTTTTCCGTTCCGAGACGACGCCGTCAGGAGCCGCGGCAAGGCGCCGCAACAGTTCTTTACCGATACGGCTGTCAAGGCAGCGGCCTTCCGGATCGAGTCCGGACTGCGTATCCTTAGGTTGCCACTGCGCTGTCAATGTGCCGTTTTCATGTGCAAAGACGGCTTTGACAAGATAATACGTGACGGGCCTGAAGTCATCCAGTTCCCGCTGACGCCGCACGACAAGCGCCAACGTAGGCGTCTTTACACGGCCGATGGGAAACACGCCCCGATGGCCCTGGCGGCGTGCCGCCAACGTATACGCACGGGATAAATTCATGCCCATGAGCCAGTCGGCGCGGCTGCGCGCCAATGCGGAATCGCGAAGCGGCGCGAAGTCCCGGTTGTCCCGCATTGTTGCCAAGGCCTCATGAATGCTTTTTTCATCCAGCGCATTCAACAAAAGCCGTTCCACCGGCTTCGCATTACCGACGTAATCAAGGATCTCGTCGATGAGCAATTGACCTTCCCGATCAGGGTCTCCGGCGTTAACGATCGTATCGGCAGCACCTATTAGCTCGCAGATAATCGCGAACTGCTCTTTGCTGGCAGGGCTGACGATAAGTTTCCACCGGTCGGGAACGATAGGCAGATCCTCGGCGCGCCACGTCTTGTACCTGCTATCATACTCATGCGGTTCCGCCTGCTGCAAAACATGACCGTAAGCCCAGGTAACGACACCGCCGCCGGTTCTGATAAAGCCGTTGCCGCGCTGCTGCGGCGGAGGCAGACATTTGGCAAGTTCTCTGGCCATACTCGGTTTTTCCGCAATAAAAAGTTTCACCCTGCCCGCCTCCTTTTTCACCGATTTTCACTTCATCCGTAACTACTGTACAACAGTATATGATACCGTATTCCTGCGGAAAAAACAAACCATACAAAAAAGCTGCAAGGCAGCTTCTCACTGTCTTACAGCTCCGACCGTATGACCTAACGGGACTTATATCCGCCGTATGCGGAAAGCTTCGTCTTATCATGCAGCATATCACGAATCGATTTTCCCTGCCGCAACTCCTGGAGCGCCGCCTTCCCCTTGTCGGACAGACCGGCATTTTCTTTTTTTCCTAAGAGGCGCGTTTCCTCTGTAGCCCACAACGATCCGGTATTTTCATTGCGCCCTTGCAACACGTAGAGCGTATCGCCCTGCTCGCCGGCCGCCGCCAGTCCAATGCCTTTTTCCTTCTGCCAAAGCGCGGCTGCGGCGCAAAGAGCGGCATCGTCACTGCGTTTGCGGTTGAGGACCAGTACCAACTTCGTGTCCTTGTATTCCGTGCAGAAGTTAAAGTCGCCTTGCGAATCCATGGCGGCAAAGGCGGGCCCTCTGCCGTGATAAAGCGGACGAATAACGGAATCGATGGTTTCCGCCTTGCCGACCCCCTGTGTCTGAGCGTGAAGATCGTAATCGTAAGCATTGATATAGCGGCCCTGCTCGTCTTTTTTGTTCGTCATGGCCACGATGCCGTCAACGCCGGGAATGCGGAAATAATCGACTGCGGCCCGAACGACATCCAAGGGA
Organism: Megasphaera vaginalis (ex Srinivasan et al. 2021); assembly: GCF_000478965.1. Taxonomy (NCBI): domain Bacteria; kingdom Bacillati; phylum Bacillota; class Negativicutes; order Veillonellales; family Veillonellaceae; genus Megasphaera; species Megasphaera vaginalis (ex Srinivasan et al. 2021). The sequence goes on along the minus strand of NZ_AWXA01000016.1, from coordinate 65 downwards.
GACGCCGAGTTGATCCACGTATCGATACCATTCGCATCGAGAGCCGCGTAAAGTTCCCTGATTTC